>JBKCHQ010000032.1:0-7662 GCA_046302715.1 Bacteroidia bacterium
CTACCCTGCCCTGAGCTTTGCCATGCTATACTCCTTTGCTCATTCTGATTATTTAATGCAACAAGATCGAAGCATTAAGATTCGATTGATGAAAACCGTACTGTTGCCCTGGTGTGTATTTGGTTTTTCACTTATCCTTTATGCCGTTTATTCGGCGACATTAAGCCACATGTTGGCCATAAAGTAATTACGCTTTATGGGTTAAAACAAGTCCAATAATAGATATATAACTGATATTGAATACATTTCAATCGGAATTATCCTGATTAAATCGGCACATGTTTACCTAACATGTCTATTTTATCAATGCTAATCTATAATTCGGGATTAATTGAATATGGATAAAATTCGAGACATAAATGGTCACTCAAATAGTGTTAAAAGCTTGAATAAGCCTTGAAAATTGAACCTATAAAAATTTCAACAATATGAGGTTAAAAATTTTTCGCACATAAAAATCCAATAACCTTAAATTAATTTTGGGTACACCAAAAATTATTTTTAATCTTGTACCTGGGTTTAACCCTAAGCATCCTGTGAGATGCACAAAACGATAAAAAGTTAAGGTTAGGTTAATTTTATTGTTTTACCGGCTCTTTGGAGCCGGTTTTTTTATATCCGCATTATTGAATCCCATAGGGCATTTGCGGTATGATCCCATGAAAAATTAGTTGCACGCTCCAACCCTTTTTTTCTAAAGGCAGCAGAAAGTTCATCTGATTGGGCCATTAAATGCAATCCTGCGGCAATATCATCCACATCGTACGGATTCACCAAATGCGCGGCATCACCTGCTACCTCTGGCATTGACGTAACATTAGATGTAATTACAGGCGTTCCCGAAGCAAATGCCTCCAGAATAGGAATGCCAAAGCCCTCAAAAACGGGCACATAGGCAAGTGCCAAAGCCGAAGCCATGATATCTGAAAGGCGTTGAGGCTCCAGACGTCCGGTAAATACCACATCGGATTTGTATTCCATGGCCTCAAACGCTCGCTGATGCTCACTGTCCCACCATTTTGATTCTCCTACAACCACCAACTTTACAGGCTTTGCCCCGTTTTTTCGATATTGGTCGTAAGCCTGCATGAGTCGAACCAGATTTTTGCGGGGTATGATTAAACCAACAAATAAAAAATATGGTATTCCATCGGTTAAACTTAGACGGACTTCATGCTGTTTCTGTGCATCCAAGGGGGTATATCGGCTATTAAAACCATTGTAGGTAAGGTCAATTTTGTCGGCGCTAATGCCGTAGCTGCTTATCAAATCGTTTTTGGTGTACTGCGATACAGTAGCGATGCGTGCTGCTTTTTGTGCAAATTTTGGAAACCAATGGTTGTAATAATCACGCACCGCAGGAGGCAAACTTTCGGGCATGTGATGAAAATTTAAATCGTGTATAACAGCCAGCGAAGGAACACGAGTTGCCAGTGATAAATGACCATCAGGACTTAAAAATACATCGGCCTTTACACGCTTAAGCATGAAAGGAACCGCCCATTCGAACCAAAGCGAAAACAAGCGAATGTGTCTTGTAGGCGGAGGCATCCAGATGCACTTAACATTATCTGAAAATTTAAAATCTGCCGAAAAGGGACGATCGAATAAAAAGTAAAACTCATGTTCGGGATGTTGCCGGGTAATTCTGCTCAGTGTTTCGTAAGTGTACCAAGCTATTCCCTCCATTTTGCCCTTGATGAGCAGGCGGGTATTAACGGCTATTCTCATCTTACTGCATTACAAACTCAATGCCTGCGGTAATTCGGGGCAATTCGGGCAAATTTTTATCGGCATAAAACATATCCGATAAGCGGTAGCGGCCAAACACTATTAATTTCTTATACCCAATTCGTGCAGTTACACCATAATTAAACAACTGATAATAATCCAATCGACTTCGGCGCATCCTTACTACAGAGCCATCGGGCAATTTGTCTTTGGTAAAATGGGTATGGCTCACTGTTAATCCGCCATATCCGCCAAGGTCGAGATAATTCCCCAGCTGGTTCCCTCTTCGGCCTACATTGATACGCATGTAGGCTCCACCATTTAATACTGTAAATAACATACGTTCTTTGTCGTGCAAATCGGGGTTAGGCAAAATTTTTCCTTCTTTTTGTTGCAAACGGTAATCAAAATTAGTTAGAGCGGCGTCGAAGCCCACAGCTAAATGCTGGAACAACCTAAGTTTATAGCGATAACCAAAGCTATATTGATCTAAACGCGGCTGCACAATTCGTGCACCAGCATCGCCAGCATCAATGCTGCTTCCGAAATTAACGAAAAAATGTCCGTAATGCCTGCGGTTGGGGCCATAGCGTGCTACCGAAGAATCAATAGCTTCAGGTTCACTCACCATAATTTCCTGAGCAAAAATACCCGCTGCAGGTAATTGAGACATGAGTACCAATATAAATATGCCTAACTTTTTCATGCTTAAAGCGGGATTTCTAAGTACTGACCCTTAAACGACAAGCGCAAGCGTGAAGCGGGTGGATAATTTGAAGGATAGAGTATTAATGGAATTCTTTCGCTTACCGAAATAACATAATACGACATAAGCAATCCGGCAGGATTTACGATAGCGTAATATAAAAGCTTCTGCTCCTCGGCGGCAGTGGTGGTATCGTTACAAACAATCCGAATCTCATTCTGAGCTGCGTCTTGCTCTACAGTAATGTATTCCGATACTTTGGGCGACTCAATAAATTTTTCGTAGGTAGGCATACCATAGCCGTGCGCATAGTCGTAGTAAGGATACAGATGCCCTGAAGCTTCAATTTTTCTAAACAGTTGCATATTGGTCAGGCCTCGCTCTTTTTGCCACAAACAAGCGGCAAGACCAGCTACCAGCGGTGAGGCAAAAGAAGTACCGTCGGCTGTTTCATTACCCACATCGGTGGCACAATATACCCTACCCTGAGCACTCACGTTGGGTTTCAAACGCTTATCGGCCGTGGGGCCATAGGAACTAAAGTCGATGCGATAATCGCAGCAGGGTTCAAGTCCACCAACGGCCAATACAGAATCTGCATCGGCAGGCGCACCAATAATCCTCCATTTTCCGCTACCCTCATTGCCTGCAGCGTTAACTACCAACATACCTTTGCGTGCCGCTATATTGGCGCCTCGCGTTATGAAGGTCTTTTTGCCGTTCATCTGTTCGGGAAAATAACGCGTATCGGTATACCCTAATGAAGAGTTGATGATATCGGCACCATTTTGATCGGCCCATTCTGCAGCGGCTACCCAGTTTTCTTCTTCAGAAAAAGGCTCACTGCGTGCCATTTCGGTGCGTGCCAATAAAAATTCAGCATCCCAGGCTAAACCCGACCATGAGCCGTCAACCTTACCGCCCACACATGACCAAACCGAGGTTCCGTGTGTGCCCCCGTGATATACTTGCCCATCGTTGTCAACAAAATCCCAAGTTTTTATAATGCGATTTTTTATGCGTAAATGCTCAAATGCATCATGATTGTCGGCACCGGCATATCCCACATCAAAAATGGCTACACGTATTCCGTTACCATTTAAATTATCCGCAGCCAAACGCTTTGCTCCTAAGCGTGTGGTTTGTCTTTCCAGCAATAACGCTTCGTCGTCGTCGTCGAATAATTCCTCATCAATAGAGGCAGGCGTGCATACAGAAAAGGTGCACAACTCAATTTCGGCTACAAAATGAAGTTGCTTCACACGTTCGATCTGAACATCTGAGGCCCAAACCGTAGCCGCATTAAGCCATCGGCTACATTGCTTGATTTGGATACCCATTTGGGACAGATCCATTAAATATGTCTCATTTACCGGATAATCAGAAAACTCGGCAAGCGGCAATCCCATGCGAATGCGCCGTTCAATGGCTTTAGCATCAAAATATGTAAAGGGATCAAATGCAATTTCGCTGCCTTTGTCGGTAAAATAAATGCGGTACTTATGGATATCTTGAGCCTTTAACGGAAGGCAAAACAGAAATGCACCTAAAATAATAAGGGGTAGTTTGAATGTGGTTTTCATTATAAGGCTCAAACCTAACGTATTTATCAATAAATACCAACCCACATTTAGCACCAAAAAAAATGCATTAAAATCGAGAAGGTTTCCTTAAATTTGTCTTAAACATATGCAGCTATTCGAAACAAATATCAATTGTGATTCATGTATTAACGCTGTGCGTGTAACCTTAAATGAGCTTGTCGGTGAAAATGGCTGGACGGTAGATACTAACACCCCATCTAAACTTTTGACTATAAATTCTGACGTCATTAAAGCCGACATTGTTATACATAAATTAGAAGAAGATGGCTTTATTGCTAAACCGATAATGAAATGAAGAAGTTCTTAGCATTGGTTTTTGCATGGCTTTATGTGTTTACGCTATCGGGCATAACGCTCAACTTTCATTTTTGCGGCGATTCATTAAATTGTGTTAGCTTATTTACCCCTGACGATTGTTGCGCTTGCTCTGATGAAGGAAAACCTGACTGCTGTAATGATGAAGGCATTTATTTGAAAGCCACCGACGATTCTCATACTTCAGGCAATTATTCCGATTTTTCTTTAAGTGTGGCTTCCATTGAAGCACCCACTAAATTCTCATTAAAAAAAGGTTTCAACACCTTCGTAAGCATAGAAAATACTTACCATGCTTACGATTTACCTCCTCCCCAACGTATTATTTTGTTCAGAAGGTTATTGATTTAAATCGAGGCTCAAATTTCGCAAGAGCCTCTTGAGTAGATTTAATTTAAACCTTACTGAAAAATGAAAAAATTGTTATTAGCGGTATGCATTTCCGCACCTTTCTTTATTTCTGAAATAAATGCACAAACAACGGCCGTATTGCGAGTTCCGGGCAAGTGCGACATGTGTAAAAAACGTATCGAACTCGCTGCCGATATAAAAGGCGTAAAAGAAGCTAACTACAATCTCGACAAAAAAGAACTTACCGTAGTTTACAAACCCGAGAAAGTGGATTTACAAACCATCGCCGCCGAAATACTGAAGATCGGCTATGACGTAGATACGCTCCGTGCGCCTGATGAGGCCTATAAAAAGTTACATCATTGCTGTCAGTACGATCGCCCTCAACACTAAAAGCGATGAACGATAAACGATTTTCGATTTTCGATATCCGGTTTACGAGATGCGAGAAGCGAGCGAGGTGGACTGAAATTAAGACGTGGTTTTTACTCCTTTTCGTTTTTATTGTTTCGGTTGCTGGACTTGATGCACAGAAAATTACAGGTAGCGTAAACGGCCGTCAGAACAACGAAATTAGCCCAATTCCTGGGGCGATTGTTCAGATGTTGGGGCGTACATCCCACTTTACCACAGATGCCCAAGGACAATTTACGTTTGATGTTGTGAGCTCCCCAATTGAACTTATCATTTCTGCTACTGGCTTCAAGACCGATACGTTTCAATATAAATTCGAGGCAAAAGAGTTTGTAGAATTCACCCTCGAATCTACCACAACACTTTCGGCCGTTGAGGTGGGTGCCAAAAATCAAAGCACACTGATTTCGTCCATCAATCCAATTAAAACCGAAATCATCACCGAAACCGAATTGTACAAAGCCGCTTGCTGCAACCTTAGCGAAAGTTTTCAGAACAATGCTACGGTAGATATTTCAACCACCAATGCAGTAACGGGTAGCAAGGAAATACAAATGCTTGGACTTGCGGGTGTTTATACGCAGCTCACCATCGAAAATCTCCCCATGATGCGTGGTTTAGGAGTAAATCAGGCCTTAAATTTCATCCCGGGTTCATGGGTGGAGTCCATTCAAGTTTCGAAAGGAACCGGATCGGTGGCTAATGGGTATGAATCCATAACAGGGCAAATCAATACCGAACTCAAAAAGCCGGATTGCAAGAGCGAAGGCTTATTGAACGGCTATATCAACAACATGCAGCGCATGGAAGTAAATGCCATTAAGGTGTTTAGAATTAACGAGCGTTGGTCATCAAATCTTTTGCTGCATGGCAGTTCGATGGATTTTGTTACCGACCAGAATAAAGATGGCTTCATGGACAGCCCTGATGGTGGCCAATTCAACGCCATGCACCGTTGGTTATATACTGGCAAGAAAGGGCTTTCGGCACAATTGTCTGTTCGTTTTGTGCACGATGAGCGTCACGCGGGCACCGTCGAACATGATGGAAGCGAACACAGCTATCATTACTATCAAAAAAGTCAGCAGGCCGATGCCTTGTTTAAGTTGGGATATATCTTTCCGGGAAGACCCGAAAAATCGATTGGGATGCTGGGCACCGTGCGGCGCTATCTGCAATCAAATCAGTTCGGCTTTAGATGGTACGACGGCAGGCAATGGAGCAGCAATGCCAATGTATTCTATCAGAATAAAATCGGCGAAACACCGCAACGCTTTCGAATGGGAGTTAACGTGCTTTCGGACCAATACGAAGAATATTACACCGGTGCACCCTTCATGCGCAATGAAACCGCCGCCGGTGGCTTTTTTGAATTTACGGGAGTGAAGGGGCGTTCTACGGTAGTAGCCGGAATACGGGGCGATTACAACACGCTGTGGGGCGCCATCATTACACCGAGGCTGCATTATAAATTCCAGTGGAACGATAATTTTTCGATCCGTGTCTCGGGTGGCAGAGGCCAGCGTACTGCAAATGTTATTGCAGAAAACCTAAGTTACATGGTGAGCCAGCGCCAGATGGTGTTACCTGGAAATTATGCAGGTGAATTTAGTAAGGCCTATGACCTTCAACCCGAAATTGCCTGGAATGGAGGTACCTCGCTCGTTCAGAAAATCAAGATTGGAAGTCGAGAAGGAACGCTGGCCTTGGATGCCTATTACACTTGGTTTGAGCGGCAAGTAATGGTTGACCTCGACAGCGACGTGCGTAAAGTATCGTTTTATAATGTTGAAGGAAAAACTTCGGCTGCCAGTATTCAACTTGATTATTATCAGGAAGTATCAAAACGCTTCGATCTAAAGCTGGCGTACCGCTTTACCGATGCACGCGTTTTTTATACCACAACAGGTAGCATTGAGCGGCCTTATACCCCCGCACACCGTGCATTAGCGAATTTAAGTTATCGATCGCGCCGCGATAAATGGCTGGTAGACCTTACCGCAAATTATATCGGCAGTAAACGTTTGCCATCCACCCAAGGCAACGATGCGGCTTATCGCCTGCCCGAACGATCGTCCGCATACACGCTATTAAACGGACAAATCACGCGTAATCTTGGGAAATTTGCCCTTTATATTGGTGGCGAAAACTTGCTGAATGTAATACAACAGCAGCAGATTTTGTCGCCCGAGCATCCGCAAAGTCCGTTTTTCGATGCCTCTTTTATTTGGGGACCAACATATGGCGCCATGGGTTACGCAGGGTTTCGCTGGAATTTTTGATACGCTGAGTAATAGGAACTGCACCATCAGGTGCAACATTCTAGATTAACCTATTTCAACCCAAATTGTGCAATAAAATTGCAAAATTTGCCGCAATGGCTGAATGAATCCATGATTTGTCGGAATTAATCCAGATGTATCCCGCAGATCTAGCGCCTTAAGCATTAGTGCATTTCATTTTTAACGCTTACACTGGGTTTAAAACAGTAAATATTCTACCCAGTGAATGGCCAATGGTATTTCATAAAAAATAACCGTT
>JBKCHQ010000033.1:0-6792 GCA_046302715.1 Bacteroidia bacterium
AATATGTGTCTCCCTCTTTTACTTATAAACGAATTGAACACGAATACACCACACTAGGCGCATATTTCTTTCAAACCGATATCGAGCAATATGCGGCAGGTTTGACCTTAAATCTGTTTAAAAGTCGGTTGACTCTAACCGGTAATTTTGGGCAACAGCGGGATAATCTTCAAGGCCTTCGTTTGCGCACCTCAACCCGAAACATTAGTTCACTGGCGGGTAATTTCAATCCATCGCCCAACTGGGGCGCATCGTTCAACTATTCGAACTACGGGTTAACGCAGAGCCCACTTCCTAAAACGCTTACCGACAGCACCCGCATCAACCAGGTAAATAATGCTATTAGTATTGTGCCTCGTTACACAGCTAAAGGAAAAAAGTTTTCGCACAACTTCAACCTGGTGCTGGGCTACAATGCCATGAGCAATTTGGGTGCTTCGTTGGGCGCTTCGGCCGATATTACGAGCTACAATACCTCTCTCAATTACACTTTAACGCATCTAAAAAGTAATTTCAGCGGAGCCCTTGTGCCCACCCGAATCGTTTCGGGTACACAAGCCGGCGATATACAGTCGCTTGGAACCAGCGCACAACTTTCGCGCAGCTTTGCGAAAGGAATTATACAGGCTAATTACGTATACGGATATTTTTCGAACACCTTCAATGGTGTTGGCAATGGAAGCACCCAAACCCATACCTTAAGTTTTGCTGCCCAGCCTAAAAAATGGCCTTCGGCATCACTCAATCTCCAGTATATCAATAATGCCAGTTTGAATAATGCCGCCGGGACATCGTTCAAAGAACTCTATGTGAATTTAAGTATTTCCTACACTTTCAGTAAATGAAAAAACTGCTTTTCCTCTTACTTGTTTCCACCGTGCTTAGAGCACAAAATAGTGTGAATGTTTCGCTGATTATACCTTCGCCTTATAGCCAGTATTTTAACGACTACACCCAGTTTGTAGGGCAAAATGTGCTTACCCTCACCAATACAACCAATAACACCTTACAAGTAAAGCTTTTGGGAAGCATTGAGGGGCTCGATAACGGATTGTTTGTACGTACATTAAACACCTATACGCCAGCAAATCCTATTGTGTTGGCGCCCAATCAAGTGTACTCAGTCACCGCTGCCTCACCCTCGCGCAATTTTCTGGATATAAACAATACCGAGAATAATATTTCTGAGCAGCAACAATTATCTATTGCGGCTTCGGGGATGATTCCCGAAGGAACGTATCGCATTTGTGTAGCAGCTTATGATTATGCGACCAACGAACCGCTTTCGCCCGAAGGGGCAGGTTGTGCCATTGTTACCATTTCCTACCCTGTTCCGCCCATTTTACTGGTGCCCACTTGCCACAGCTCGGTGGTTTTACCGTTGCCTTCATTTTCGTGGACAGGCGTTTTCTCGCCCGATGCAAATTTTCTATATGATTTGTATCTGCTAAAACTCAGCGAAGGGCAAATACCGGATGATGCCATGTGGCTGGCCATTTCGTCGAATGTGGGAAATCCATTAAAAATTTCGAATATTCAAAGCTTAGGGTATCAGTATAAGGTTTCTGATATTCCGCTTCAATATGGAGCCAAATATGCCTGGTGCGTTGTGGCGCGCGAGCAAACAGGAAAACTTAAAATTGGCAATCAGGGCCGCAGTGAGGTATGCACCTTCGATTTTTTGCCCGCTGGCGGCCCCGTAATTTTAGCTGATGAAACAAACGGGCCGTCGGTTATAGATACGTTTAACCTAAATAACACCTCCATTAGTGGTCGTATTATGTACCGCTATTTTAATGATGAGGATTTTACAACCGTTACAACGCAACCGGCATATACCCCAAGCATTTCTGTTGGTGGCACTTCCATGAACGCGCTCGAATTGGCTCAATCGTCTTCCGGCAACGCAGGCAGGCCAAATGGCAGTGCCGCTGATGGAGTCGATTTCAATCAAATCATTGTTTCTGGCAATACAGCCGAACGATCTACAATTAAAATAGATCCTTCTAAAAAATATCTTTACGAAAACACCCTATCGAACAACGGATCTGATCCTTTGCGCAATACAGAACTGGCTGTTTATCTGGAATATGTTGCCGTAACAAAAAACTGGTCGGGAAATACCGAAACACCGAAAGAATATTTTCAGGTGGTGCCCGGTATGGAAATGTTTTACGACAGAAGCTGTCAAAATACCATGGGAGCCTGTCTTGATCCACAAATGACGTATGCTGCACAGCAGGCCGGAATGCAAGTACCAACCTTTGTTTTCCAGCATAGAGGATTGGGGTCGGAATTGTTAGGAAGCGCAGTAACTGACGAAAACGGCAATTTCACATTCGATTTCGACCTTGCCGAAAACACTGGGCTGCTTGAACGCGAGGAGAATTTGATGAAAATGGAATTCGTCGCCCCCGATTTTACGCTTACTCCTGAGATTGATATGGGGGTTTTTAATCCGGAAGCGGAGGTAGCAAACCCAGCAAATAATTTTTCAAATGGATTTAACAATTTTCTTTCGGGCAACTCGATGCTTCAAGGAAACCAGGGTTGGGGCGGAAACAATTCGCTTATAAATGGCTTTGGTGGAATGGGCAGTCAAACACCCGGACAGAATTTACAAATGGATATGCAACAAGGTCCGAGCGGTCCATCAATGCCCGATTTGTTTACTATTCCAAACGAAGATCCGCTTAATGCATGTACGCCTTACACCGCAGAATATGTATTCAAGGTGTTGCGTATTAAAGTGATGGATCCGCTTTACGCCAGTCCCGACATTCTCATTTTTGCGCAGCCCGGCGAAAGCCTCGTGTTGCCAACCGTGAGCACCTTTGTGAATTCCTTTGATGTAGAATATTCTGTGGTGGCTGGTGGCCTCGAAAAAGATAAAGACATCCTGCTCTTGCAGCCCAACCAACCCATCTCTAACATCAAAGTTCTGCAAGGCCGCACCAGCAGTTTCTGGCGCAGTAAGCCTGACAATTTCCCATTGCATGAAGGGATGGACATCAATCCTGCGGGTTCATTCTCTATCGATAGCGAAACGCCCTATTTTCAAAGCGGAAACGTGACTCGCCCGAGTGCACTGAGACTCACCTCATTTGAGCACAGCAGTACCATCGGAAAATTGACACTTAAGAAATTAATTCCAAAGGGAACGCATTACTTTAAGGCCGAGGTCCCATTAACTGCGAATTATAACTATACCAATACGTGGGGAAGCATTTTGAACGAAGCCCAGTTGCCCTATAATTTATCGGATGCGGTGCACAGTTTTAATTTCAGACCAGAACTTCTTAAGCGCACCCTAAAACTCGACCCCTTAAATCCCGAAATTCTGGTTCGGGTAATGACACAATCCAATTTGCAAAACAGGGGGCTTAAAGATGTTAATGTTGTGCTTTACTCGTATCATCCCTCTCCGAGCAATTTGGAGGGTTATTATCCACCCCAATTTGCGTTAACAGACACAAACGGCTATTACCGCTTTACTAATTTGCCTGTAGAAGAAAACGAGAACGGACAGGTAATGGCCAGACGAAAAATTCTTTTTTACAAAGAGGGGTATAAATCGTTTTGGTTTCCTTCAGTTAGCTCAGAACCCGGGGTAGGTGGGCTGGCATTCGATAAAATTCCAGCATTAAAAAAAGGGCAACGCTTTTTCACCAACGAGTTGCTGATGGAGGGAGGCACTTCGGTTTACGGATTTGTGCGCGACGAAGATGGTAATCCGGTTTCGGCCCTCATTCAAATCGAAGATGGCGCGTATCATATAACTGAAAATGTGAATTCGGGGACATTGTTGGCTAACGGTTATGGAAGTCCTTTACGCAAAAGTGTGCCCGACGAAGAACTTGCATTCAATCCAATAACGGTAGGCTCAGGAATTTTTTCGGGGTTTTCGTTTGGCGCCCCCGCAACAGGTTCAAATCAGAATTCGAATGCCCGAACCGCGACTACATACGCCCGCTTTTCGATGAAAGCGCCTGCCTTGGGCCCCAACACCCGAGTTATTATCCAGCCGTTATCTGAGCAGTATTTTGCCGATACTTTTTATGTGAGCATTCCCGCGCAAACTACGTCTCTAAACATCGGTACATTTGTGGTGCTTGAAAAGCTACATCGGGTGAAAGTAACGGTTAAACATCGTCAACCAACGCCCGAGATGGCACAGGGGGCTCGGGTTGAGATTGGCGAAAATGTAAAAAACACGAATGCGAGCGGGGTGGCATACTTTAAATTTCCCACACCCGATGCGTATTTCAGGGTATACATAAAAGACGGTAACCGCATTCCGATTGAGGAATACAAGTATCTGCCCGTATCGAAGCGTTACATTAATCTGGAATACACAACTGTTCCGGGCATGTCGGTAAGTGGTAAAGTTACCGATGCGCAAAGCGGGCAACCTATAGCCAATGCGCGCATTTTTTATCAAAGTACGTCCAACGAGTATGGGGCGGTACTTACCGAAACGTTTAGTGATGCTTCGGGAAATTATACATTACAGGGCTTGCCCACATCGGCAGTTACCATTTCCTGTTCGGCCAATCACCCCGATTTAACCTACATCGGATCGCAGCAAGGCATTGCAAATCCGGCATATTCGGTAAGCAATATAAACTTTGCGCTAAATCGGTTTGCGGGAGGTTCCATAACTAAAATCTGGGGCTTCCCGGTGGAGCTGCAGTCGGCGCTCGATTTGGGCAACGGCACATACCGTATTAGCGGAGCATTGGTTAAAATTCCCGAAAACCCCAACTTTGCTTTTGACGACAGTTTGCAGCGCGTTCGTTTTGCGAATGTAATTGTTGTTGCATCGGGGCAGCAAAATGCACAAGGTCAACCCATTTTACAGCCCGAGCAGGATAATTTCATCACACAAGAGGCGCAGCTTCGCCTTCGCCTGAAAAACACGTTTTATGCCGACCTAAAAGGCAAGGCGCCCAACAATACTGCCAAAATAGAGGTATTGAAACAGGGTGGCTCCGGCGGTGCTCTTGCCGGTAAGGTAAAGACCGATTTGGAATCGTTCCGCTTTTCGTTTGATTACGATGGTGCATTTTATCTGGGTGAATCAATAGGCGTATCATCAGTGAATGCTCTTGTGTCGAATCCACAAACATCACCTTCGCGCGACTATTTTCTAATGGACCTTAATGCGCAATTTGTACCCAAGACCATAGCATTTTCGGTACATGGATTTCAGGCAACGGCAGATAGTGCCCTGTCGAAATTGCGTAACGATACCTTTATTGTTAAAACACGATTGCATCCAAACATCCCCCTTTCTAAAAATGTTAGCATAGATGCAGGAAATATTCGCGTTCATGCACAAGGCATTACCATACCGCAAACGGGAGAAAACCTCGAATTTAAGCTGGAAGATTGGACCGTTAGGGCAAACTCGGCATGGGCATTTAGCATTCCGCTTGGCGGGATTGTTATTCCGGGTGCCACGCTTGTAACTAAAATGGCCAATTTGCCGGTGAAAGATTTGATACTTCGGCCAAGCGAAATATTGATGCAGCAGGCCAATGTAGATTTGGAAAATTTAAGTATGGGGGATGGATCCATTACCTTGTATCAATATAATAACAACAAAGCCTATTTCTACCTCGATCCCGCGTGTTCGGGCGATTTAAAACCCCACTGGCGATTTGATTTATATAACAATACGTCCGGCAATCCTTCGTGTTACATTCAGGGGCTATTGGGCTTCGAACCAACCGATAAAATAAATATCGGCGCATTTACCGTGTTTAGCGACAATAACACACTGGTACAGCCGCTTCAGACAACAGAATACGTGTTTCATAAAATCAGCAAGGTTAAGGTTCACAATGTGAGTAATCTTTCAGACGGACTCGAGTTGGTATGTTCTGCCGATATGCAAATCCCCGGATCGGTTAGTGGAACCCTAATTCTTAGCTATACTAAACCCAGCCAGCGGAAGATAAAATCGTTCGATTTGTATGTGGAAAGTAAAGGCAAGGTTTACTTTAACGCCAACAACGATGTAAGCGGCTACGTTTTTTCAGGTAATTCGTTTGTCTCCAATGGCTCACTTCATTTCGAAAACGACGATCCGAACGATGGTAAACGCATCGAGTTGATCGGGATTTTAACCCGGAAACTCGAAGGCGGTGTTTACACCACCGAAATTACGATACCTACCTTACTTTCGGGGCAATACCAGAAAATACCGCTTACAGGCAACGCTAATGCATACCTTGAAGTGATTATCGGCAAACAGGAGGTTATTTCTGGCAACTGGGACTACCTGCGATACACGGCCGATCTCATTTCGGAAGGAGGGCTCGTCGACAATCGTTTAGATTATGTTGTGTCGGGGGCGGTAGAGGTAAATAAAGACGGTAGTAATGAGATTGCCATTACAGATGTTCAAACGCCGCTAGGCGCCTTGAACATCGTTTTTGACTGGGAAACGGCTACGTTTTTAGGGACATTAAGTGTAACCAAAACGATACCGATTGGGCCCTCGGTAAATTTGAAAGAAGGCTTGTTCGAAATCATGTTCAGTGGCGACGGTTTTTACTTTGATGTGGTGGGTAAAGTAAGCATCACCGGACTGGAAGCTTTAGCCGATTTAAACTTTGGTTTCCTTACCGGATACCATACCGCACTACCCGATTGGGTAATTGCGCGGCATAATGGATTGATGTCGATAAAACGGGTGCCCGAAGAATTAACAGCTGAAGGGATAAAGGGCTTGTATTTTAATGTGAATTTCTCGCCTCCGGCAGCGAATTGGAACACTACCATTCC
>JBKCHQ010000034.1:0-4654 GCA_046302715.1 Bacteroidia bacterium
GTTGCAGCGCGCTGTGGTTCTTCCATATTCTTTATTAAAAACGCCAAAGTTATAGGTGCCGTTTTTATAGGGTTTGGATTGTGCCGAAATATGGATTGCAGAAGAAAGCAGAAAATACAATACGATTATATTTTTCATAAAAAGAGAATTTTTAATGAATTCGAAAATATGCAAAATAAATGAGTAAAGCGTAAATTATAATAGGCACCGCTACACAAATCCATACTGATGAGGCTACATAATTACTGCCAAAGCGATTGAAATAGTTCAGAAATACGACTGATTTATTAAAGAGCCAGTCGCTGTATGTTCTGAAGTTTCGACAGCCCACCGAAAAACCGAAAATAAAAATAGCAAAGCTCATTTTAAAATAATGCATACTTAAAATTATATCGAGTAACCACATCCACGTAAATGGGATAATAAAATAATATACGATAATGTTTATTTGATTATAGGTTAAGCCTGTTTTTGATGCGATTTTATACAAGCTTCGAGCAACGAAATTGAAGATTAGAGTAAGCATGATAATGATTTTACGTCATTTGATTTTTTCATAACTCATTTTTCTTGTAGCGCAAAATAAAACCTAAATATTTTTCTTAAAAATTAGTATGAAAAGGTGTTCTGAAGCCCTTGATTCGGCTGTTTATAAAAATAAAACCTACAAGACTTAAATAGCATCTATTGTTCCATAAATCAAATTCGGTTTTATAAGGTAAATAGGATTTTAATAGTGTTGGGTCAATTTTATAATTAATCATCAATAGTTTTCTCTACTCGGTTCAAGGGAATTCCTTTTTCATGGTAAAATTTTATTTATTAAACTTATTTACCGGAATTTTAATCCGACTTTCGGGCATCCATTTTATTTTCAGGTTTTCTTTCGCATCGTTTACCGATTCCTCGCTTACCTCCTTGCCGGTACCATAATTTATTTGCCAATTCGCATTTTTATTGACCCCAAGTACAATAATAATTCTACTTCCTTTCTTTAACTGACGTGCTGTGTAGTAATTGCTTTCCATTGTAATGTGTTCCTTTTTGCCGGGTTTCAGTAAGTTGCGTTTTGATCTATCTTGCGCATAACTCGCCCGCTGAATGTTTTGATTGAGTACAAAATAATCTCCTTCAGGGGTTTGTTCAAATAAATCAATCACCACATCCATGTCGTATTTATTTATTTCCACTTCGAGTTCTGCTTTTAAGGCGCCGCAAATAGCAGTGGCATGCTCCAAAGGGTCGCTAATAAACACCATTTTATCTTTTTCGTTTTGCAGCGTACTATCAATAATGTGCGGATATGAACCTACGCCCGCTTCATCAGAGATAAATCGTAGTTCGTCGCGATCATTAAAGTCAACCTCCTGAGTGATAATTGCATTTTTTATTGGTTTTTTATAGGTTAGCTGATAGGTTCCGTTCGTGTTTTTAGCGCCCAAGTAAAACACTAACGAATCATTACCCATAACGTTTAGTGCAGGAGCACTCATCCATTCGTTCCGGCCCATAACTTCATAATTAATTTTATCTTTAAGAATGTCCGGTTTAGCTCCATCTTTCATGGTATAATCGAACCATTCAAATACCAAGTCTTTGATGTTGATTTGCGCGGTTTCATCGATGGTATAATTACTAATTACCGGATTTGGTAAGTATTGTGCCCCGCTGTGATCGTATGGCCCGATTACTACATAATGTTCGGCATTTTTATTCCATTTAATGTGTTCCTTATAATAATACAATGCGCCTAACTGATCCACATCGTAATACCCGGTAGTTGTTAAAACCGGGATATTAATTTGAGCAAATTCCTCTTTTTGTGGTGTCGCGCTTTGCCAATAAGCGTCGTATGAGGGATGATCGAGCCAACGCTGGAATAAATAATTTCTTGCACCTTGACCGAATCAAGCAGGCGAAACGGCAAGCCTTTCTGGTACCATGTTCCATAAATACTATCCCAATAGGTATTCGACCCTAAACCTGTTTCATCGCCATATTTAGAATTGCCAACAAAATTTAGCCATCGCAGCATATAATTCATAGCTACGCCATTCTGAACCGGATAATCGATTCCCGGTGCAACTGCAACCTGTGGTACAATGGTTTTTAATGCCGGATGCGGGTATTTCACAGCGCTCCATTGGCTAAAGCCGAGATAACTCCCACCATACATACCCACTTTCCCATTACACCATGGTTGTTTACTAATCCAGTCGATTATATGGTACGCATCGCGAGCATCACGCTCGCAGGGAAACAAGGTGTCTTTGCTTTCGCGTTTTCCACGTGTACTTGCAATTATACCGACATAGCCTTTCGCAACGGCCGACTTGCAGAGCGAAACTTCATTCCCGGTATAAATTGAGTACATCAAAGCCACGGCCTGAGGAGCTGTATCCTTTTTACTACGCACCACGGTGAGCTGAACAGTTCCACCATCGGGTATTGATACCATTACGGTGTCGTTTATGAAATATAATTCACGTTCAATTTCTTTGATCAGCACCTGAGCCAAATGCTGTGTTTTTGAATAACAAGTGTAGGATAAAAATGAACGACACAGCGCAATGGCCTCATCAATACTTAGACTGTCGCTTTGTTGAAATTCGTTTTTAATATTTTCAAACTTATTTTTGAGTTCGTCGACATTTTGATAAAATACAAACTCGGCATCGGCTTGCCATTCCTGACTTAACGCTGCATATTTTTCCTTAAAACAACGGGAATAGTCGGTAGTAAATTGCTCTGCAATCGTATTCTTTTGCAGGGTTGCATTGTAAACCTGATACTGAAAAGCAATTGGCCCTATTGCGCTGCTATCGTGTGTTTGACGAAAATTCAATTGCCGCAGCAAATTATCGACTTCGGCATAACGTCCTGCACACAAATAAAGCCGAAATAAATTATCGTTTGTTTTTTCGTTGATGGGGCTTTTTTTATAATAATCAAGTGTATTAAGCGCTAAATCACGAACGGCGTTTTGGGGGATTATGCTATCGGCGTAATTGCGTTTGGGGAAATATATTTTTTGAGCATCGAGTTTGATGCCGAAAAGCAGCATGAATAGGAGGAAATTTAAGCCGGTAATACAGAAATTGTTCGGCTTATTGACCCGGTTACATAACTTGTCCATCAACGAAAAATAGGGTTTGTCTTCGTTCGAAGATCGAATATTTTTGAATAAGTTGGGGTATAAAAATTAATTTTCGCGTTGCGCAGTTAGGCAGCCAATGCATGTTTAATTTGATTTAGAGGCTTATTTGCTAGCATATTCAAGTATTTCAGCATAGTATGAGCGGTTATTTTCGATGTTAATCTTGTGTGGTATCCCAAGAATGACTTGGCATAGTTTCTTTTCATTAAGAAATGATCTTCAAGTTGTGAAAACACCGTTTCGTCCATCTTTCGGGTTCGGGCATCGCCTTTATTCCAGTCAGAAAGTGTTTTCATGTTTCTCTTCTTTGGAGCCTTCAATTTTACCTTAAATGATTCAAAAAGTGAAAGTTGGACTGGCTCCGAGAAGAATGCTTTATCTCCGAGCAAGTTACAATCATGTATAAAAGCTTCTGCAAGATCTTCTGCAACTTTAATATCGTGCACATTTGCAGGAGTTAGAATGTAGTTTTTAATAGTACCAGCTGATGACACAAGTATGTGTAGTTTAAAGCCAAAATAGCGGGTTTTATCGATTGCCTGGTAACCATACGCAGGTTGAAAGTCTACATCATCTTTCATTATTCGAAGCTTGGGTGCTCGAACAGTTCTGCAAATAGTCGCTGGAGTTGAATCAACGATAAATGTATGTTCATTCAAAGTCAGCTCTTCTGCCATATCAAGGGCGATTTTATCTATTTTATCCTGAAGTTTTCTGCGCCGTTTATTGAAATTCCTTCAATTAGGAAAGCGCTCAAAAAGAAAAGGATAGTCAGATTTAAGCTTGGAAAAAAGAAGGTTTTTCGAGGAAATGCCAATGGCTTCCATAGTAATTGATAGCGCAATTATTTCAATATAAGAAATATTTGGCCTGTTAGGATAAAATGAAAAATTACCCAAATGATTAACGTCAAACTGAAAAAAACTGCTTACCACGGTCTGGATTTTTTGTAAATTGCTTTGAAGGTTGTGCATAAGGAAAATGTTAGAAGATTTGCCTTAATTTACTCATATTATGAGTGTTGCACAATCTTTACTTGTTAATATTTTAATAAGTTTTCAACCGCGCAACGCGTATAATACTAATAAAATCATTAAAGCTAATAACCGATTCATACTTAAATTTTATATAAATCAATTTTTATTTTCATCGTAGCTATATGCCCCTGACTTAAGGGCTTTAATCAATACCTCTATATTGATGGGTTTGGTGTAGAAGCGTGTATTTTTAACATAATTGTTAATAAAGTTTCTGGCAGCATCCAATCCATCGTTCTTAAATAACATACCGTTAAATTCGAAGCGCAATAACATTCCGCTTTTGTACTGGTCGAAAAAATAAAAATAAATATTTTGCTTCATACCCGTCCAAAACGTTTACTTACACAAAATAGTTTCCTGATTTGGTGCGGAATTCCACATCAAAAATAGCAGTTTTGAAAATTAATCCCCCCTTGTTTTAGAAAAGGGAAAGCTGTAATTCCAATTTATCGATTTC
>JBKCHQ010000035.1:0-2568 GCA_046302715.1 Bacteroidia bacterium
GCTAACATCGAAATTAAACAACACATTCAAAACGTTGGTCCGAAACAGCAATCAAGCGCTTACAGGGTGTTTTAATCAATTTCTTAATCGAACGCAGCCGCGATTTTACAGGCTCCAGTTTTGATTTTGAAATTCGGCCATTCAAATTAATCCGATACATTTTTACTCCCATCAGCACATAAAGTATATCATTAATAAGACAAATATCATTAAATGCATTCGGCATGAATTTTAATGCTGACTTGCCAAAGCGATACTCTAATATTTCGAAGGTATTTCGATGAATGGATAGAATACCTTTTTTCTTACCCGCAATTGTTATGTGATCGGAGGCGCCACCCATGCCAAAGGTTGCTGAGAGTAATACCATCCAGCGCTCATTGATATCACCACGTACAATGTGTTCGTAGGTACCGTTATTTTCGAGTTCATTTGTTTTAATGTGGATGGGATTATTAGGAATTGATATATCGTATTCGAACAAATATTTGGGATATATGAGATTATCCACTAAAATGAGCCTGTTGCCAAGAATGAGGATATCATCAATAGCTTTTCCATAACCCATAGAGATGGGAATATCAATTGTTTTTATAGCATAATCTCTTGATTCTAAATTAATCATCGAAAAAAACTCAGTAAAACTGGGCCCTTCTTTATCCGATTGGCCGCCAAGGTAAACAACCGGTCCCTTCGAATGAATACAGGTGGGCATTACATCGCATTTAATGTTTTTTAGAAGCGAACCCTGCAGGTCAAAAATTGAAATACCCTCGAATAATGAAACGATATAGGTGTTGTTAACAATAATGGTTTGGGATTGCGCCGGAATTGGAAAGCGTTGTATAATTTTAATTTCATCATTTTCGACAGCACACAGCAAACATTGATATTTTAAAGGAATAAGAAACATTTTAATCGTGTTTTAGTTGGCTATTAAAAGGAAATATAGCTGGGTAATTCGCTTAATAATAAGAAAAAAATACTCAGGGTAAATAATGCGCTCTTATAAAATCCACGCCTTGGCCGTTTTTGTATGCATGCAAATATTCCTCAATTTTATTTAAATACCCGCATCTGTGCCTAAATTTTTAATTTGGGTTTTAATTGTTTTTAGTTCCCTTCGGCTAATAGATCCGTCCAAAATAACCCCTGTTGCAAATAGTAGTAAAACCCAATTTATATGTGTTTCGCCCGATTTTTCTATCACAGCCTTAAGGGATTTTCGCTCTCTTTGCGTATTTTCTAAAGTGACATTAAGAGTTTCAATAAGACGAGACGAATAATAATGATTTGTTTCTGAAAATTCTCTTTTAAGTGTAACAATAATCACCAACAGATTTTGTAATTCTCGTTCAATAAATGGTTTAAAGGATGATTCTTCATTGAGTTTTTCGGTGATGTAATCGGTTAGTTCCACAGAAAAAATATAATACTTTGCGGCATTGTAAAGTTTGGCCGTTGAATAGGCATTCCAAAAGGCATAAATTGGAGCGCCTGCCAAATCAATAAATAATTTTAATAAATAGCGACTTGCATAACTCTGTAGCAAATATTTAAGCAATAAATTGCTCAATAAGGCCTTATACTTCGAAAGTACCCAATAAACAAAAAGTTGGATTTTGGGGAGGCCCTCATAAGGATTCAAACCTAATTCTTTCTCTTTTTTCTGTTTTTTCTCTAAACTTAATAGTTCAATATTCTCGAAATGCAATTGATAATGTTTAGAATGTGTTGATGGAAAATCTAAAATTGCTGCTAATTTTTGAATCATATTAACACTCAAAATGCTCAATATATATACTTCGATATAGGTTAAAATGAAATTATCTAATTCTCTAATCCAGCGAATTTTAAAATCCCATCCCAATAACTTGATATTTATTATTGCGTCATTAAAAAAAGAGGGATATCTATGAATGGGCAGAAATAAAAGTAGGATAAATGCAACACCAATTATTGCAGACAAGAATAAAGCCCAATAATAAGTACGCTTGATTTCTGATAGCTCACGCTTTGAAATACGCGTATCCTGCTCGCGTTGCAAAGAATATTTATTATACAAACGCCTTACATACTTTTTCTTCGAAAGCATTGTCGAAATTAAGCTAATATAGTTTTGTCAAACGTGAGGCCTCGGAAAGCTTTTAAATATCACATTATTCAAGCGACTTTGCAAAAGTCAATTAAACTTTTTTCTTTTTCTTTTTACCGAATACCTCTCTCTGAGGAATGACGTTCAGCATACCAAGACCGGCATTTTGAAAACTCGTTTAGACTGCGTATTTCTTTTTTGCAAGTTTTAGACCCAATACGTCAATTCCTTGCAACATCGATAAGGTTATTTAAATTTTTTAATGAGCTGATCCGAAATTTTAACTCACAAAACCGTTAAGGGTACATTTAACTCTTCATTAAAGCCCTGACAATAAAAATTCAAAAAGCAAATGCTGATTGCTTAGTTTTCCAAAGGAGGTTTAATTGCCCAATGTAATGCAGCCAAAACCTTAACTATTATCGCCATCGAGCAAGCCACCCAGGCCGCCTAATATGCTTCCCTCTTCCTTG
>JBKCHQ010000036.1:0-2360 GCA_046302715.1 Bacteroidia bacterium
GTTGTTTACGTGCATTTCGATTAATGGATTTAATTGGTTAATTTCTTACGTTAAAAAAATATACTTTGCCACTTTTACCCGCACGATATCCAAAAAAATCAACGACTGGGTGCAGCAAGAAAGCTTACAATAAATAGCGAAGCATTAAAATAAATGGTAAACGTATTTATTTTTGAAATTCGAACTGTTTACCTCGTTTCTGCTTAAAGGCGTCGGGCGCCCCAGCATTATTGCCTATGCTTAGCATTCCATAACACAGCCCATTTATAATTCGCCTTTCATTCTCAAAATATGCAAATCTATATTTCTTAATTTTTCAAAGGGCTAAATTTTTTCGCATAATAAATGGGCAGCCAATTAAAATTTTCAGAAAAAAGAGGAATTGGGATCAAACAAAATCAAAATGAGGAAAAGAAAGTTGAAGCATTCGACATTCGACAGGTTTACTCGAAAAATTTGATCGTTGACTACACCGCAAGCCTTGTTTTATCAAAACTTGCCCTTATCGTTGTCTTTACCTTTTTCAATTATCCGCCTATAGGTTGAACTCAATCTTGATTGTTTTCTCCCAATTCCATTATCTTAATATCAGATATACGTACTATTATTATGTTTATCGAGTCTATCTTGAATCGACTCAATTTCTTCCCGAATCGCAACAACCATCTTATCACGCGTAACAATATTAAATACGGCATTATATTCTCTCGTATACGAACCATACCCATCTTCGTCGACGCCATCGCGACAATTCATTTTTTCGAGAATCGTGGCCTGGTGTTTAAGCTCCGACATCCTAAAAATTAAATCGTAAACGGCACGGTTTGCCTCGTGAATCTTCGCTTTTAACTCAATTAACTCATTCGTAAGACGCATCCAGTTTTCATAACATTCCATCGGGTCGTAGGGCCTTTTATAGCCTACATTCACCGAATTGTACTTTGCCAGCCTTTCGGATTCGGCTTTAAGCTTGCCCACAATTTTGTTTTTCTTTTTGATGGCTTCTCTGATGTTCATATTTGTTTTGTTTTAGAGGTTTAAAAGCTATGGTTACGCAAGGCCATAGTAAGGGCTGCTTGTTTAACCTATCTAGTGTGAGATGCTTTTAAATCCGCCAGGGATATATGAACTAAAACGTTACCTAAACATGTTGCTTAATCTGCATCAGGTGTTCCATCCGTTTCAATAGTGTAAAGTTAAATCGGCTTTTTGGAAGAAAAAAAAGTTTTTGAAAAAAACAGAAAAATTTTCTATTAAGCGTCATTGCCCAAATGAAAATGCCCATTGCGCAAATTATATTAACTGTATATGTAGCGTTACGGCTTAGTCTTGTGCAGCGTTTATATATACCGTTCAAGGCCACGACATATTTTGCATGGCCTAATTCATAGGGTGTAAACTAATAAAGTAAGTAGGTTTGGCTGTTGGCTATGATATTGGGTTTGTAAAAAGCAGACCACCCAAAAATATTATTTCGTGTTTAAAATATATACCAAGACTGTGGCGTTTAACATTATATGTGTGTTACGTTTAATACATAATTTCTTATATTTTGATGGGGGTATCCCATTTTAAGGAAAAATGGATCATTTACTTCGAAGAACAAAAAAATGAAAACAATAAGTCTGATAATTACCCTCATAGTTTTATCATTTATTTGTAATGCCCAGGAAATAACCATGAAATTCCAAATATGGACAAATTTTGAAAGACCCGCCTCTATGGGTATCTTGGAAGCGTCGGATAGTGATTCTTTGGAAATCTTGAATAGCTATAACCAAGAGGTGACCTATATCGCTAATTTAGACAATAAAAAAATAAAAATGTTTGATGGCAAAGGTTGGGAAAAAAATTATGATATAGTGTTTGTAAATTATGATGAAAAGCACTTTATGGATATAATTGTTCAAAAAGAAGATAAAACTCTTATTAATATTTTAGTAACAGAAAATGTTGATGACAAACTAAGTTTGATAGTCACTAGACTTATCCCTCAAGCAGGAAAAATGTCAGGTATTTTCTCAAATAATGTTTTATGTTATAAAAATTAAAAAAAGACGTGGAGGTACCTTTTTAAGAACTTCGAAACAGAATTAAACCGTAATCCGAACCTTTTGTAAGGGTACGAAAACACAAACACCCTCCAATTGGGTGAAGAATTAATAATGTCAATAGGTATATCCATTTTCCAGTAAAAACTATCGCTTTATGGAATGTCTACGTTTAACGGTTTCTTTATCGGTATCATCCTTTCCGAGTATGTAAACTGGGCTCATCATTTTCAGATGTTCCAAATCGTATAGACCACCCAACTCAGGTAGGTATGGACGAACCAACTCGTCTAACTGCAATAAAGAAAC
>JBKCHQ010000037.1:0-6615 GCA_046302715.1 Bacteroidia bacterium
TTTGAATTCTCCTTCTGCTTTACCGTTCACATATTTTTCAATACCTTCTAACTGCCCGTTTTTGTGATACCATTTGAATTCTCCTTCTTCTTTACCGTTCACATATTTTTTAATTTCTTCTAACTGCCCGTTTTCGTGATACCATTTGAATTCTCCTTCTGCATTACCATTCACATATTTTCCAATACTTTTTAACTGCCCGTTTTCGTAATATGAATTATCACTGCCATGCAGAATGGTATCACCATCAATTACATTACCATGATAAATCCTCTTTAACTTTTGATTTGTATATTTTTCGGTAAATTCTCTAGCAGCCGTTTTTTGTGAATTATCAGTGCTACAACCTATCAACAGTAAAACTATAGAAAAAAAAAGTGCCGAAATATTTGTTTTTAGTTTCATAATGTTTATTGACTTTAATTTTTGCTGACTACAATATTAGCGAAATATATGTATTAGAATACATTAAAGACTTCGGCTCAATTGAGATGAGGTTGGAAATAAAAATGGGGACAATTGCCCCCACTTTTAAATTTTTACCTAGTAGGTAAGGAATTTCAACCTGTGTCGGGTTTCGCCAGACACAATATGGATAATTTCGGTTGGTAGTATCTACCATTTTCAAATTTAATACATAATTGGATTTGCAGGAAGTTTAGAAGCGCAGTATTTTTTACTTTTGGTGTATTCCTGTTCATATGCCGCCTCAAATCAAGATTCTCAGTTTTCTCTTTTTCTTTCTTCTGTCAATGGTAAATATCACAGCCCAAACCATTAAAATGGAGAAGGATGGGGGTGTTTACAAAGTGCCTTGTAAGGTTAACGGACTGGCCCTGAAATTCATTTTTGACACCGGTGCCAGTGGTGTTTCTATTTCAGCCACCGAAGCATTTTTTATGATTAAAAATGGGTATCTAAATGAAGATGATTTGGGTGGAAGCGAATATTACAGAATAGCCAACGGAGATATTGCCGAAGGAACAAAGGTTACGTTGAGAAAAATTGAGATTGGCGATAAGGTGTTATTCAACGTTAAGGCCTCCATTGTACATTCTATTGATGCCCCCCTTTTATTAGGACAAAGTGTTATGGAGCGTTTGGGGCAGTTTACTATTGATTATGCGACCAACTCTTTAATTATAGGAAAGCAGGATGTTTTAAAATCTGCAGAATATAATCTAGCAAAAGAGAAAGCGGCAAAGGAGGCTTCCGAACGTAAAGCTAAAGAAGATGCAGAAAAAGCTCGTTTGAAGATGGAGGCCAAAGCATATGCTGATTCCCTCAACATGCTAAAAGAGAAAGCGGCAAAGGAGGCTTCCGAACGTAAAGCTAAAGAAGATGCAGAAAAAGCTCGTTTGGAGAGGTTGACAAAGACTCGAAAAGATTCTCTGCGTTCAATAGAAGAGTTTAAGGTAAAGAATTATCAAAAACAATCTAAGATTTATGAATCTGTATCAATTGGAAATCAAGTTTGGATGTCTGAGAATTTAAATGAGGGTTTTTTTAGAAATGGAGACACTATACAAAATGCAAAGGCTGCAATAGAATGGGAAAAAGCATACATTAATAAACAACCTGCGTGGTGTTATTACGAAAATGACTCTGAAAATGAACTAAAATATGGGAAGTTGTATAATTGGTATGCCGTAACAGACCCCCGTGGCCTTTGTCCTGTGGGCTGGCATATACCTAGTTACGAAGATTGGAACATCTTAAAAGATTCACTAGGTGGCGCAGATGTTGCCGGAGGGAAAATGAAATCTATTTCAGGCTGGAATTCTCATAATATATTTTCTAACAACGAAAGCGGGTTTTCAGGATTGCCGGGTGGCTATCGCACCAATTATGGGACATTTTTGGTTTTTGGGGACTACGGACTTTGGTGGAGTACTTCAGAGGCCGATGGAACAAATGCATGGTATCGCTCATTGAAGTACTCTAATAACTCCGTAAGCAGGACCAATTATTCTAAGGGTAATGGGCTCTCTGTGCGCTGCCTCAGGGATTAAATACCCTCAATTATTCCCTTTACATTTCATTACCTCTCCATCCCTAAAATCACCCCCCCTCTTTTTTTGACCAGTTTCGAGGTGGAGACATACCCCTTTTTTACCCTTATCGACCTTAAAACCTACCTAGTGTTTCTTAAACTCGGTGGTTTTTGGCAAGGAGGGGTATGCGAATTTACTGCACACTTTACTGCACACTTGGTAAATTTTTGAGATTTACCGAAAAATTCGAAATCGTAATATATTGACAATCAATATTTGTGGCTCCGGCAGGAATCGAACCTGCATCTAGAGTTTAGGAAACTCCTATTCTATCCATTGAACTACGGTGCCAATAGGAGCGCAAATTACTTCAGAAATTCGGTTAAAAACAATGGTTTTTAAAAATCTCCCCGCTCGCTATTGCAGGCTATTTTTTGCTGCAGTTTACTTCGGGTACATCAACACGCAGCGATTTTAACTTGCTTACATATTCCTTCGATGTAGCATATTTTACCCGAACCAGAAATTTATAATAGTCTTCGTTTGGATCCTTATACCGCTTTTCCTGCCACTTTTTATAATATTCCACACTTTCCTGCCAGCTATTAAAGGTCATATACGTTTTGGTATGCCTAAACCCAAACAAATTATGTCGGTTACGACAATAATCCGACTTAAACCAGCCCGTTTCCCAAATGGCCTGGCGCAACACGATCTCGGGATGCTGAATCTCGCAGCATTTTATGTAAGTGTATATTTCCTCGATTTGCTTTTTTAACGCTTCGTTTTTTTGTGCATTTAGGCATTGGCCCAATACGATTCCTAAAATAATAAATGCCGACTTCATAGAAACATAATAATCAGGCAAATATATGAATTAATGGCATCTGTTTATGTAATCTCTGCCGAATGTGTTTCTTTGCAGTATGAAACGCTCTGCCTTTATCATTTGTCTTATCGCTATTATCATTGCCTCGTGTAGCAGCGGATCTTCAGATAAAAAATACCGTATTGCATTTCTCGACGCCTTTGAAGATGCCACACTGGCCGAGGCTAAAAAAGGTTTTTTTGTGGCGCTTAAAGACAGTGGATTTACGCCCGAAACCAATCTCGAAGTGCTATACCGAAACGCACAGGGCGATATTCCGGCCCTTACCCAATCGGTAGATTATTTTATTGCCCAGCAGGTGGATTTAATTGCTTGCAATGCCACACTTTCTACCGTTTCGGCGGCTAAAAAAACCAATAAAGTGCCCATCTGTATGATGGTGAGTCCAAGTCCCGAAATTGCCGGTCTCGTAGATAAAAATGGAAAACCACAGGCCAATCTTTTTGGCGTTTACGAAACCCTCGAATACATCGATACGGCTTTTTCCTTGATTAAGGAATTACGTCCCGATGCCCGCAAGGTAGGCACCATCATCAACCAAAGCGAGCCGCAAAGTGTTGATGCGTTAAAACGAATACAGACTGCCGCCGCCCGCTCCGGACTCGAACTTATAGTGTTGCCGGCATCCAGTTCGGCCGATACCCGCCTTATTACCGAGCAGCTTGCCAATCAGGGTATGGAGGTGTTTTTTGCCTTGCCCGACAATACCATTTTTGCCTCCTTCGAAACCATCGCTGCGGTGTGTAAAGGAAAAAACATCCCCATACTTACCTCCGAAGCCGGTTTAATGGCGCGTGGAGCGAATATGGCCTTTGGTGCCGATATCTATCAATGGGGCTATGATGCCGGATGCGAAGCGGTTAAATTCCTAAAAACAGGCAAACTACCCCCTCCCATAAAAGTTAAAACCCGTAAAAAACGATAAGCGTTGCTGCCCGCCTAGTTTCAAACATAAGTTAAAGTGCAATTTGTACATTGCATTCAAATTATGCCACCTAGAATTATGAATGTTAAATTATACGTTATTTTATCGGTTTTGCTGCTCCGGTATGGAATCACTGCTGCACAATATCTCCATACGGTTCATCCGCCTGGGGCTTCCGATTCGAAGCCGGTTTTGGCCATCGACAGCATCCGCTTCAACACTTCGCTTAATCAGATGGAAATTGTTGAAATTAACGGACAAACCAGCAGCTATGATTTGGGAACTATTGATAGTGCCGTGTTTAATCTCGTTCCTAAACATCTGCACAGTTGCGGTGCCGATTCGGTACATAACGAAAGTTTAGAATACGGTTTAATGGCCGACCAACAGGGCAACTATTACAAGACTATTACCATTAATAATACTATCTGGATGGCCGAAAATTTGCGCACTTCGGTATTTCGTAATGGGGCATTAATAACCAATGTACAGGCCATGGATCAATGGTCAAGTACCAATGAGCCCGCCTGGGTACATTACAATAACGACTCCACCTTTGATTGTCCTTATGGCATACTTTATAACTGGTATGCGGTGAGCCATCCCGCCGGTTTATGCCCTACGGGTTGGCATGTGCCCAATAACGCCGAATACGATGCCCTGTTTATTGCATTGGGAGGTCCGTTTGGTGCGGGAAATCGCATGAAAACGGTTGGTGATTTATACTGGCTTCCATCAAACACCGGCGCCGATAACAGTTGCGGCTTTAGCGCTGTTGGAGCAGGGCGACGATTTTTTTACGGCGATTTTGATGCGCTACGATACGAAGAAGTGTTGTGGCACGCTAACGCATTTGATGCCAACAGTGCTTGGGTACACGGCGTAAGTGCCGATATGTCTTCGGCAAATCTCAGCATTTATCCCAAAAGAACAGGGTTCGCAGTGCGCTGCGTGAAAGATTAGCCTTTTACCGTTACCACAATTCAATTGAAAAACTGATTATCCATAGATACGAGTATTCAATGTAAAACAAGGAGGTGCAGAGTTTAAAAATCCCCTTTACTTCAAAGCGATGTTTCAGATGCCATGCACATTCAGTTTTAAATTGATAAAACTTCAATCAGTAAAAAGCGTATTATTCATCCTGTCCAAAGTTTGATTTTTCGCAAATCGCATCTAAGCGATTTCTAACTATATTCGTTGCCCGTTTCTTTGCGTTATCTTAACACTCTGAAACGCTAAACTTAACTTACGCTGCGCATGAATGTAGTTGCCGGAATTGATATCGGCGGTACCAATACCGCTTGTGGACTCGTTACCGACCAGGGAGAAGTGGTGAGTAAAGATATTCTTCCAACCCGCTCGTTTATGGATGCCAATAGCCTTGTAAAGGCAGTTTCGGCATGTATTCGACAACAGATTAAAGATCACCCCGATTCGCTATTGCAAGGCATCGGCATCGGAGCACCCAATGCCAATCCCTATACCGGAACGGTGGATTATGCCCCAAACTTGAGTTGGAAAGGCGTTGTTCCGCTCAAAAAAATGTTTGAAGAGGAACTTAACCTTCCTACACTAATTACCAATGATGCGAAAGCGGCTGCCTTGGGCGAATTTCGTTTTGGTGCCGCCCGTGGATTGGCTGATTTCCTCGTGATTACGCTCGGTACCGGTTTGGGAAGCGGCCTATTTGCCAATGGCCAAATTGTGTATGGCCATGATGGTTTTGCCGGCGAATTAGGCCATGTTATCGTTGAACCTCAAGGCCGACTTTGTGGATGTGGCCGAAAAGGTTGCCTCGAAACCTATTGCTCTGCAACGGGCATTGTGCGCACCTATAAGGAATTAAATCCTCAAGCCTCCGAAAATATCGACTCCAAAGAAATTACAAAGCGCGCGCTCGAAGGTGAAGAGGCTGCACGCGAAGCATACCGTAAAACCGGAGAAATGCTGGGTTTTGCCCTGGCAAATTTTACCGCAGTGAGCTCTCCTTCAACCATCATTTTGTTTGGAGGATTGGTGAAAGCCGGAGAATTGCTTCTTAAACCGGTGCGCGAGTCGTTTGAGGAAAATTTATTGCCTATATACAGAGGTAAAATTTCCATAAAAATTTCAGAACTTCACGAAAGCGATGCTGCACTTTTAGGTGCCGGTTCGCTGCTGTTTGAAAACTGATTTTTTTCGTGAAACACCTCTTACTATTTGCATTCATTTTCTCTGGGGCGTTATCCTTTGCACAATTAACAGTTGTGCCCAAACCTCAACAAGCTAATCTTTCTACGAACCAAATAGCACTGGCAGGAGCGAATGTAATCCCTTCCGATGCGGCAAAGCTGCGCTTCGAAGCCGCTTTCTTGCAAATTCAATTGCAGCAATTGGCAGGAAGTCTTGGCCCCACGAACGACTTCATTATTTCACAACCCATTGAACGCATTGCACTCGACTTGTTTACGCCTGATACATTGCTACCCATAGGCTGGTATAGTATAAAAATGGCCGATCACACTGTTTATATTTCCGCCACCGAAAAATCGGGGATCTTTTATGGTATTCAAACCCTTTTGCAATCCATTAAGCCAAGTCTTGGAGCCGATTTAATCGCGCCCGAATTTGAGGTTGAAGGCGATTTTCCCCAATTCAGCTGGCGTGGCATGCACCTCGATGTGAGCCGGCACTTTTTTCCGGTCGATTTTATTTATAGCTACATAGCCCGATTTGCCATTAACAAGATGAACGTTTTTAATTTGCATCGTAACGACGATCAGGGCTGGCGAATCGAAATAAAGAAATTTGCAAAACTCACCGAA
>JBKCHQ010000038.1:0-9601 GCA_046302715.1 Bacteroidia bacterium
AATGTATGCCGAAATTAAAACTAAAAAAGCCACCATTCGGCTCCCGCTCGAGTACCAAAAACCGCCCCACACCGTGCCAAATTTGTTTGTTTTGGCCGAAGTAAAAATTAAAAACGACGCTAAAAATGGTGTGCCGTTTTACGATGGTCTTAAATTTCATAGGGTAATTAAAGACTTTATGATTCAGGGAGGCGACCCTGAAGGTACGGGACGTGGTGGTCCTGGATACCGCTTTAAAGACGAAATTGTGCCCGAGCTCAAGCACGATAAAGAAGGCATCCTCTCCATGGCCAATGCAGGTCCGGGAACCAATGGCAGCCAGTTTTTTATTACGCACAAAGCAACTCCATGGCTCGATGGTAAGCATACTGTTTTTGGTCATGTTGTGCAAGGGCAGGAGGTTGTTAATGCCATTGCTCAGGGCGACGAAATTATTTCTGTAAAGATTATCCGAAAAGGAAAAGAGGCCAAAAAATTCAAAGCCGACAAGGTGTTTAATCAACTAAAATAACCACACATGAAAAACATACTATTTATCTTATTAGGTGCGCTTTCGTTAACGTTGAATGCTCAGGTACCTTCATTAACCTTAACGCAGGTAGGTTCGGGTTTTACTCGGGTAACTACGCTAGCCAACGCAGGCGATGACCGCCTTTTCGTTTGCGAAAAAGCGGGCGTTATCAAATTTTTTCGCCCTTATGTTGGTACCACAAGCACTACGTTTTTAAATATCAATTCTCGTGTGGTAAACATTAGCAGCGACAGCGACGAACGTGGTTTGCTGGGATTGGCTTTTGATCCTAACTATCAACAAAACGGTCGTTTTTATGTAAATTACATAAACAATAGCGGCAATACCGTAATTGCTAGATACACCGTTTCTTCATCGGATCCTAACTCAGGGAATTTTGATTCGGAGGAAATATTATTAACCATTACACAGCCCTACTCAAACCATAACGGGGGCTGTATGGCGTTTGGACCCGATGGTTACTTGTATGTAGGAATGGGAGACGGAGGATCGGGCGGCGATCCACAGAATTATTCTCAAAATCCGAACAGTTTATTGGGTAAAATGCTTCGCCTTGATGTAAGCGGTAACGGAACCACCTACGCTATTCCTGCCGATAATCCCTTTACTGCAGCGAATGATCCGGGTAATAGCATCCGCGACGAAATTTGGGCCATCGGTGTGCGCAACCCTTGGCGGTGGAGCTTTGACCGCGTTACCGGCGATTTATGGATTGCCGATGTGGGACAAAATCTATACGAAGAAGTAAACGTCCAACCGGCTTCGAGCAATGGAGGCGAAAACTACGGTTGGAGATGTTATGAAGCAAACAATGCATACAATACCAACGGTTGCCAGGCTCAATCCAATTACACGTTCCCAATTTACAATTACACCCATTCAAGCGGGGGCTGCTCAATTACCGGCGGTTATGTTTATCGCGGCAATCTATACAACGATGTGTTTGGCCGTTATTTCTTTACCGACTATTGCGACGGTGTTATACGGGGCATTATCCCCAACGGAAGTGGTGGTTTTACCAATCAATCGCATGGCACATTTGTACAGTATCAATATACAGCTTTTGGAGAAGACACCTACGGTGAGGTGTATATTGCCCAGCAAAGCGGCGTAATTTCTCGTTTAACCATTGCCGCCAGTTTGCCTCGTGTATCAATCAGTGCATCAGGCCCACTTACCACTTGCAGTGGTGATAACCTCATTTTGAGTACCGGAAATAATCCGCTACTTTCTTACGAATGGACCAAGGACGGTATTGCCATCCCATCGGCTAATGCACCCAACTTCAGTCCGTTGCAGTCTGGTGTTTATGCCGTTAAGGTTACCAATTCGGCAGGAACGGTTACTTCACAGGAGCTTACCATTACCGTAAATCAAACACCTGAGGTAAGCATAGAGGGCCTAAATTCATCGTACTGCCAGTTTAATGCTGAAGTACCGCTAACCCTCATCCCTCAAGGCGGTATTCTTAGCGGAATAGGGGTAAATACCATCAACAGCTCATTTGATCCGGTACAGGCAGGTTTAGGTGTTTTTGATATAAACTACAGCTATACAGACGTTAATGGATGCACAGGAAGCAGTACGGCAATAGTAACGGTGGAGGCATGCGTAGGTATGGAAGAAACCGTAAAAGAAAGTATTGTGGTAGCCCCAAATCCATTTAACGAGGTTGTTACAGTAAAATCAATTAACAACGAATCGATAAGCGTAGCCTTGTTCAATTCATTAGGCCAAACTATAGAAAGCACTGTTCAACAAGGCACCTCCATCGAAATTGACACACGTGAGCTTCCCAAGGGAATTTACTACCTTAATGTAAACACAATAGAGGGTAAGATTGTTAAAAGGCTTGTAAAAAATTAATTCATCTTCATGAAAAAACTACTCACCTATTGTTTCGCACTAACTTTTGTCGCTGGAACCCTTAACGCTCAAATAGAAACGCCCCAACCTAGCCCAATGGGAACGGTGAGCCAAAAAGTGGGCCTCAACGAATTCAGCATTAGTTATTCACGACCATCGCTTAAAGGGAGGAAAGCCTTTGGTGATGTGGTTCCGTTTGACAAATTATGGCGCTTTGGAGCCAACATGGCCACAACCTTCAAAAGTTCCGATGAATTCTCCATCCAAGGCAATAAGGTCCCTGCCGGCGAATATTCACTTTTTGCTATTCCCGGTGCTGGTGAATGGACATTAATATTGAACAAAAAAGCTAAAATGTCGGGCACTAGCGAGTACAAAGAAGCGGAAGATCAACTCCGATTCAAGGTGAAACCCGAAATGCTTCCTTACAAAACCGAAACTTTCACCATTCAGTTTGCTAATCTGAACGATAATAAAGCTACGGTTGAGGTTTTGTGGGATAATCTAAAGGCTTCATTCGATGTGAATGTTGAGTTCGATGCTAAGGTGATGAAGCAAATTGACGAAACGCTTAGCGGGCCAACTGCGGGGTCCTATTATCGTGCGGCATCCTATTATTACAAGAATAACAAGGATATGAAAAAAGCCCTCGAATGGGTGAATAAATCTCTTGAAAAAGGTGGTGAAAAATACTGGATAGTAAGCCTTAAAGCTGAAATCCAAGCGGCAAATAATGACTTTAAAGGCGCCATTGAAACGGCTAATCGTGCCATTGAACTGGCAAAAGCTGATGAAGACGATGCCTACGTCAAAAAGAATTCCGACCACATTGCTGAATGGACGCCTAAAGCTGGAAGTCAAAAACCTACAAAAAATAAGAAACCTTAAAATTAAAGGCTGCTCTAAAAAGCAGCCTTTTTTTTTATTTTGTGCCCTGCAAAGCAGAACGTCATGAAATCTCAAAAAGCCTTAATCGTAAATCTTGCCACAACATTATGTGCTTTTTTGTGGGTATCAACAACACACGCGCAAAATAAACCCAAACTCGTGATTGGCATAGTGGTGGATCAAATGCGCTACGATTACCTCTATAAATATAGCGGTGATTATGGAGCCGAAGGATTTAAGAAACTTCTCAACGAAGGTTTCGCCTATCATAATGCTTCCTATAATTACGTCCCCACCTATACCGGGCCAGGTCATGCATCAATTTATACCGGAACTACGCCGGCACGCCACGGTATTGTAGCCAACGACTGGGTTGACCCGCAAGACGGTACGGCTTACTATTGCACGCAAGATGCACAGGCTAAAACCGTGGGCTCTGAAACAGAGGCGGTAGGTAAAATGTCGCCACGACTTATGAAAGCGAGCACTGTGGGTGACGAACTCCGCATTGCCAGCAATAAAAGATCGAAAGTATTTGGTATTGCCCTAAAAGACCGTGCGGCCATTTTACCCGCCGGACATAGCGCAAATGCAGCGTTTTGGTTTGACGGCAGCAGCGGCCATTTTGTAAGCTCCAGCTTTTATCTCAAAAAACTGCCCGCCTGGCTCGAAGCCTTTAACAAAAAGCAACCAGCCCTAAAATACCTCAACCAAAAATGGCAGCTTCTCAGAGATTCTAGTACTTACGATGAAAGTCTGCCCGATAATAATCCCTACGAAGGCGGCTTCGAGGGCCATCCCAAGCCGATATTTCCTTACGATTTAAAAGCGCTTATGCCTTTAAACGGCGGTCAAAACCTCATCCGTACCACGCCCTTTGGGAACACACTCACCCTTGATCTGGCTAAGGAGCTTATTGTGAATGAACAACTTGGCAAAGATGAATTTACCGATATGCTTTGCATAAGCCTATCGGCACCCGATTACATCGGACACAAATTTGGGCCGGATGCCCGCGAAATTCAGGATTGTTACCTGCGTCTTGACCTAGACTTGGCAGATTTCGTACGCTTTACTCAGGAAAAATTAGGCAACGAATCGGTATTGTTTTTTCTTACCGCCGATCATGGTGGAGCCATAGTACCTGCGTACCTTATGGATCAACGCTTTCCCGGCGGATATATGGATTATACGCCCATGATTGATTCGGTAAATCAATGGTTGAGTAAAAAGTACAAGCTCAACGACGCTTTAAGAGGCATTCATAACGAGCAATTGTATTTGAATTTACAGAAAATTGAAGCGGCCGGCTATTCGATGGAAAGCATCGAAAATTTCATTGCCGAAAAATTAGTCTATTGGCCTGGAGTACAACAAGTATTTACGGCATCTGCCATGCGCAAGGAAGAGTACCACCACGAATTGGCTTCGCTTATTCAAAAAGGATTTCATCCGCAACGGTCTGGCAATGTAATTTTGGCCCTTCAGCCCAACTGGATGGAATACAGCCGAACGGGCACCACGCACGGATCGGCCTGGAGTTACGACACCCGCGTTCCCTTGCTTTGGTATGGCTGGAACATTGCACCGGGAGAAAGCGTCGAACCGGTATTTATCGACGAAATTGCCCCCAGCATTTCGCACATACTGCGTATTCCATTTTCTAACGCACGAAGCGGGAATCCCTTAAATATTCCCCTTAAAAAATAGTTATGGCTCAACTTCAATACACGGTTTCTTACCGCTCGCCCAATAGGCAACTCATTGATATTGAATTGCACGTACAAAACGTAAGCGAAGAAACTCTCGAAATCCATTTGCCTAACTGGCGCCCAGGGCGTTATGAAATGGGAAACTTTGCCCGAAACATTCGTGCGTTTGGTGTTTTTGATGCAGACAATCAGCCCCTTCCCTTCGAAAAAACGACTAAAAACGTGTGGAATGTTACCTGTAAGGGCACAAACGAATTATACATACGCTACGATTATTACGCAGCCGAACTCAATGCCGGATCAACCTGGCTCGACGATGAACAGCTGTATGTTAATCCGGTTAACTGCATGGTATTTCTGCCTAATCGGATGAATGAAGCATGTATGCTAAACCTACAGGTTCCGCATGATTACAAGGTGGCCATTGATCTGCCTGCTGCAAATGCTCCGTTCAGCTTTATGGCCGATTCATACGATCGACTGGCCGATGCTCCATTTATTGCATCAAGAGAACTCAAGCATCACCAATTCGAAGAAAGTAATCACACCTTTCACCTTTGGTTCATGGGCAGGGCCAATCCACCCTTCGATAAACTTGAGGAGGATTTCAGAAAATTCTGTCGCGAACAAATCCAAATCATGGGAGCCCTTCCGGGACCAGCGTATCATTTCATCTTTCAGATTTTACCCATTCCGTGGTATCATGGTGTAGAACATACCTACAGCACCGTTTGTGCCCTGGGACCGGGACAAAGTGTATTCGAAGGCAAAGGATATGAAGATTTATTAGGCGTAAGTTCGCACGAATTGTTCCACGCCTGGAACATTAAAACCATACGGCCATCCGATATGGCACCGTACGATTTTGATCGCGAGAATTACAGCCGACTTGGTTGGATTTATGAAGGGATTACCACCTATTACGGTGACCAATTTCTTATTCGTTCGGGAGTGTTCAGCCCTGAACAGTTTTTAATTACACTTAATGAAAAACTGTTCAGACATTTTAGCTCATACGGGCGCCTCAATCAAGCGGTAGCCGATGCTAGTTTCGATACCTGGCTCGATGGCTATGTTCCGGGTATTCCACATCGTAAAACTTCGATTTACACCGAAGGCAGCTTAATAGCATTTATTCTTGATATGAAAATTAGACAGGCAAATGCCAACGAGAAAAGCCTCGATGATTTTATGCTGTTGCTTAAGAACGACAAGACCTACACAAAAAAGAGTGTTGTCCAACACTTAGTGGCTCTTGGCTTTGCTGATGCAGAGGACTTTTATACTCACTACATCGAAAAGGCGGGCGATTTGGAGCCTCTGTTAGGGGATTATTTTAATAAGTTAGGCCTCCAATTGGAAAAACATCAACCCTATTCAGAAGCCGAACATATTTGGGGCTTTACACTTATCGAACAAGGATCAAATTGGCAAGTAGGCCTCGTGGCCCCCGAATCGCCGGCTGAAAAAGCCGGCTTAAGCAAAGGCGATGTATTATTAGCTGCACAAGGTGTTCGGCTTAACAAACAGGCGGCAAAACAATTGTTTGTGAACGATAATTTAGACCTTCATTTCTTCAGGTCGGAGCAGCTTAAACATGTTCGGTTAACCGCCGACGGTAATTACTATTTCGAAAGCAGGAAAGTTAGTCTTAGTTCAAATGCCGATCAAAATCAGCTCAATGCCCTTAAAAAATGGGCTGTTAATCTTTGATTTCAAACGTATATTTGCTGCTAATTATGGAATATTATCTTGAAGCAACGGACAATAAGGAACTTAAAGAAGCCGCCGAAAGTGGTATATGCGCTGGAATTAATGCACATATCGATCTAATGCGCTCGGTACATGAAGATGCCGTGCATGTAGTTTCCGATTTGTCGAGCCAATTTGCTCAAACTCATATTGCCGTTGCCGGACAGAAAGCCCATGAGCTCATCCACGAAACGCATAAATTGCTTCATAATGGATTGGTGTCCGAAACGATGGTGTTTAGATTTGCAGCTACCTACGAAGGGATTCAAGCGTGTAAAAAACTTCAAGCCGACAATATTTCAGTGCATCTCGAATCCATCGGCAGCATGCAGCAAGCCTGGTTGGCCATGGAGGCGGGTGCCACCTGGATAAGCACCACTCCTGCATTGCTCTTGCATCTGGGCAGCGATACATTTGCTATCACGCGCGAATGTATGGCGATACAGGAACGCTATGCATATCCCACACGTTTTATGCTTGCAGCCACAAAAAGCGCCGAACATGTAAAACTGGCATTGAACGAAGGTGTTCACGCTATTTCGTCTTCATTCGCACTAATAAAGGAATCGGCAAACCATAGGCTGGCATTAAGCGCATCGCATGAAATGAATGGAGTTCACCGCTTGATGCATTTGCGGGTGGGAGATGTTATTAAGGCTAATAATCCAACTGTTAATCAAGCACTCAAAATAGCCGACGCGGTGGTTGAAATGAGCAAAGGCGGAATGGGAGCTGTCGCCATTGTAAATAATAACGGCGAACTCATGGGGATTTTTACCGATGGTGATTTGCGCCGACAGATTCAACAAAAAGGCAACACAGCACTTGATTTACAACTATCAGAGCTCACCCTAAAGAAACCAGCCTCAATTGAACGGAGCGCCTTTCTTATAGAAGCAGCCGAACTCCTTAAAAGTCTTAAAATCGATAATCTTCTGGTGACTGATGGCGGAAAATTAATTGGTATGCTAGATATTCAAGACCTTAGTGCTTAAGCCTTATCCTCAGTAGATTTAACTTTTTCGATTAATAGGTTGGAATCTTATTTTACCTGATATCGTTTGGCATATTCGGTAAATTCCTCCTTACTTAATTTTTGTGGACCTTTCCCATCGCCAAAATCAATGGTTGCCCAGTTATCGTTGGTTTGGACGTTTGCGGCCACTAACTTAAGTGTTACATTTTCATCTTTTACACCGGCCTTAACCTTAGCGTCGATGGTTTCTTTAACGCGTACTGCAACCGATTTGGCATCCTGACGTGCTTTTTCGGATGCTTCTGCCTTGGCTTTCTCCTCAGCTTCAGCTTTAGCCTTGGCTTCGGCAGCTTTGGCAACAGCCTCCTGTCTGAGTTTTTCTTCGGCTTCGAGTTTCGACTTTTCAGCATCTGATTTTGCCTTACGTTCGGCTTCAGCTTTCAGCAAGGCTTCCTGCCTTACTTTCTCTTCGGCTTCTCTTTTTGTTTTTTCGGCCTCTGTTTTGGCTAGTCGATCGGCCTCTGCTTTTGCCTGTGCATCTTTCTTCGCCTTTTCAACGGCTTCGGCTTTTGCTTTTTCGTCAGCCTCCTTGCGTGCCTTTTCTTGAGCAGCTTTTGCAACAGCTTCGTTTCGAGCCTTCTCGGCCGCTTCGGCCTTAGCTTTTTCTTCGGCTAAGAGTTTTTCTCGGTTTTCTGCGTCCTTACGTGCATTTTCAGCATTTGCTTTTTCTTCGGCGGCCTTTTTCTCGGCCTGTGCCTTTTCATAGGCTGCTTTGGCAGCTGCCTCTCTTTCGGCCTTAACTTTTGCTTCGGCAGCCAAACGTTTTTGCTCTTGCTGGGCCAAAACAAGAGAATCCTGCCGTAGCTTTTCTTTCGCTATTTTTTCTGCCTTAATGCGTTCTTCCTCTTGTTTTTTAAGTAAAGCAGCTTCTTCAGCAGCTTTTTGGGCCTTTTCTTTCTCAATTTGTTCTGCTCTTAATTTAGCCTCTGCTTCTGCTTTTGCTTTTTGTTCGGCTTCTATTCGTGCTTTTTCTTCTTCTGCTTTACGCTGCGCTTCAAGGCGGGCTTTTGCCTCAGCTTCTAAACGTGCTTTTTCTGCCTCTTCTTTTGCCTTTCGTTCTGCTTCGGCTTTTGCTGCAGCTTCTTTATTAATCCGCTCCTCTTCTTCACGTCTTGCTTTTTCAGCAGCCTCTTTAGCCTTACGCTCGGCTTCGGCCTTTGCTAAGGCTTCTTGACGTGCTTTTTCTTCCGCTTCTTGCTTCGCTTTTTCTTCGGCTTCCTTCGCTAAACGTTCTTTTTCGGCTTTAGCAATTGCTTCCTGGCGTGCTTTTTCCTCTATTTCTTTTCGAATCTTTTCAGCTGCTTCGCGTTCTAAGCGTTCTTTCTCAGCCTTTGCCAATGCTTCTTTACGAGCTTTTTCTTCGGCTTCGAAACGGGCCTTCTCCGCTGCCTGTTGCGCTAAACGTTCGGCTTCGGCTTTTGCGGCAGCTTCCTTCTGGGCCTTTTCTTCTGCTTCTTTTCGGGCTTTAGCAGCAGCTTCGGCGGCTAGTTTATCGGCTTCAGCTTTGGCAGCTGCCTCTTTACGTGCCTTTTCTTCAGCTTCTTTTTGGGCTTTAAGTGCAGCTTCCTGTTCTGCTTTAGCTTTTTCTAAAGCTTCTTTTTGTGCTTTTTCTTCGGCTTCTTTACGTGCTTTGGCAGCAGCTTCGGCAGCTAGTTTATCGGCCTCGGCTTTGGCGGCAGCTTCTTTACGGGCCTTATCTTCAGCTTCTTTCTGCGCCTTAGCAGCAGCTTCCGCTGCTAATTTATCGGCTTCAGCTTTAGCAGCTGCCTCTTTACGTGCCTTTTCTTCAGCTTCTTTTTGGGCTTTAAGTGCAGC
>JBKCHQ010000039.1:0-32635 GCA_046302715.1 Bacteroidia bacterium
ACAAATGATAATTAAAAATAAGAGATGCAGCGAACTCCGCATGGTGATTATTCGAAGGAGATAAGTTCCACGTCAAAAATCAAGGTGGAAAATGCGGGAATGGATCCCATACCTCTTCCGCCGTATCCAATGGATGAAGGAATAATAAGTTTGGCTTTAGCACCCGCACTCAACATGGCAATACCCTCGTCCCATCCTTTTATAACCTGCCCCTTACCTAAGGTGAAAGAAAATGGCTCCCCTCGGTCAACACTGGAATCGAATTTATTTCCATTTGTAAGATATCCGGTGTAATGCACCTTTACCTTTTGGCCGGTTTGAGGTTTTGGCCCCGCTCCTTCCTGTTCCATTATTACAATTAAGCCCGAAGCAGTGGGCTGCTGAGTGATACCATTCTGAAGTAAATACTCATCTCTGTTTGTCTTTTCGGCTGCACTTTTTGCACTCATATCTTCCATTTGTTTTTGCATTTCGATGCGTTGTCTTTCTTCAAATTCAGCTTTAGGAATCAGATCAAGCAAACGTACGCAGAATAAAATCTCGTCGCCACTGCGAATAAAATCAGGCAGTACCTGAGCTCCGGCCGTTTTGTACATAAACGAATCGGCAGGCAAAATAAATTGGGCAGAGTCACCCTCCGCAAGCTTAGCCAAACCTTCCATTAAATCGCCTTTGTATTTTGGTGGCGTCAATCCAACGGTTATCGATTTCTCGGGCGCTTTTACTGACGACATGATAAGCGAATCCTGAGCCCCACGGCGCCTATACCATTCGAAATACACCTTAAGCTGATCGCCCTCTGACGCTAAAACCCGATTAGCCGATTTTGCTTCCTGAACAGAAAGAAATTTTACTCCGTTAGGGAGTGTTGTAAATTTTTGTTTTGATTTAGGTTTTGACTGTGCATTTAAACATGCCGCAGTAAACAAAAAAAGAATACTGCAAATTATCGTGTTTTTCATTATTCAATATTAAGCAATTCTACATCAAAAACAAGTGGTGTATAGGGAGGAATAATCCCACCGGCACCATCCTCGCCGTACGCAAGGTTAGAAGGAATAATAAGGCGTGCCTTTCCACCCACTTTTAAAAGTGCAATGCCTTCATCCCAACCCTTAATTACCTCGCCTACTCCTAAAGTAAAAATAATTGGTTCATTACGATCATAACTCGAATCAAAAATTTCGCCATCCAAAAAACTTCCGCTGTAATGCACCGTTACCTGCTTTCCTGCAACAGGTGTTGGACCGCTCCCTTTTTCAACATCAACGAAGATAAGCCCGGAGGTTTGAGCAGTACTCGTAATATTGTTTTCTTTTATATAATTGGCAATTAGATTAGGCTCGTTGGTCATATTTTCCATCTTTACCACTTCATCCCATAAGCCGGTGTTAGAATCTGCTGGATAATAATCACCCTGACCAGAAACTTCAGTTGTGTCAATCAGCAAACGCATTGTTTCTTCTATCGTTTTAAAGTCAACTGCACCCAAAGAAAAAACCAATTCAGAACCCGGTGCTATGCCTTCGGGCAATTCAGGTTGTTCTGCTGTAACTAGAAAAAATGAATCGGCAGGCACTATAAAAGTAGCCGAATCGCCGATATGCATATACATCAATCCCTCCGAAATATCTCCCGGATATTGTGGTTCATTCAGATCCATCAACTTTAAACCATTACCGTAATCGGGCATATCGAACGAATTAAACATTAATGAGTCCGTTCTATTCTTACCTCCCTTTAACCACACCCTCATGGTACAAAACAAAACATCGCCGACATTTCCGGTTCGGCCTTCTAAATTTTGCCGGTGGTATTGATAAAACAAGCCCGAAGGATAACGTTTGAAGGCACGGTAATCAAAGGAACCTTGCCCCCAAGCACCAATTTGTAAGACCAGAAAAAAAACTCCAAGTATGGTGCGCATCCTTATATATTGAGTGGTTTATTAAACATTAAAATTGATGCATCAGTGTCTATTGGGGTGCATTTATTTAGACGGCCCCACCTGTATTTGGGGCTGCTGATTAGGATTCGGTTCTGATTTTATAAGCTCTACATCAAACACTAATGTCGAAAAAGGAGGAATCGGACCAGAACCTTGCGGCCCGTATGCTAATTCGGAGGGAATTATCAGTTGTGCCGTTGAACCCACACGCATCAAACCAATACCCTGATCCCAACCACGTATCACCTGACCTGAGCCTAATTCAAATGTAATGGGCTCCTTACGATCAAAACTTGAATCAAACTTTTTTCCGTTGAGCAAATAACCGGTATAATGCACCGTAACCATTTCCTTTTCCTTAGGTAAAGGCCCCGTTCCTTTTTTCTTTTCTACTACAATAAGCCCCGATTCTTGCGCTTTGGTAGAAATGTTTTTCCGCTTCAAATAGTTTTGGAGGGTATCGTTTTCGATATCTCTCAATGCATCATATTTTTTTTCCATCATGGCCTCCATTTTCTTGCGTTCTGCCTCCCAAATTGCAGCAGTAGCTTCTTCATTTTGAATGTCCTTTACATCTATTGTAAAGATTAATTCGGAGCCCGAAGGAATGCTGTCGGGCATTTTGGGCATTTTCTTGGTTACAAGAAAAAATGAGTCGGCAGATACAATAAACGAAGCCGATTCGCCCACGCGCATTTCAATGACGCCCTCCATCAAATCGCCATCATAAGCGGGTTTCATAAGCGGTAAAAACTCCAATCCACCGGGTAAATCGGGCATTTTCACAGAACTGTAAAGTAAAGAATCGCTTTTGCCATTTTTTCCCATCAAATGAACCTGCATAGTACAATGCACAATTTCGCCCAACTTGCCTTTTTTTCCCTTTTCATTTTTCTTGATGTATTTTACGTACAATCCACTTTCTCTTTTCTCATAACCCTCATGTCCTTGCGAGCATGCCGCACCCAGTATAATTAGCAGAAAAAATACTGCCAGCGTCGAAAATTTATTTTTCATTTTTTTCAATTTCAATAAGTTCGATATCATAAACTACGGGACTTTGCGGCGGAATTTTATCCTGATCGCCGGTGAGCCCATAAGCGAGGTGCGAAGGTAAAATAAATTTGGCTTTACCCCCCTGAGCCAATAATTTGATTCCTTCGTGAATGCCACTTTCTACTTGATCCTTTTCCACTACAAATGCCTGTGGCCCTTTTTTATCAGAACTATAGCATAATGTGCCGTCTAACAATTCCACGCTGTAGTTTACCTTAACTAAATCACCCTTTACGACTTTACCTCCTTCGCCTTCCTTTAAAATTAGATAGCGCAGGCCGGTGCCACTGGTTTTCATGGTTAAATTTCGGCGTTTGATATATGCTTCAATATCCTGCTCCTCCTGCCTATGCAGATTTTGGTGCGTTTTAATTAAATCCTCTTTGTGAGGACTGGTGTTCTGTGCAAGTTCAGTAACATCGGATCCCGAACAAGCGCAAAGAATAACCAAGGATAGAAAAATCATTATCCGCATACCGTTTATCTTAAATCTTCGCACGATTTAATTTTTTGGTATAAATATTCTTGAGCTTCTTGCAAAGTTCCTTTAAAAACAGCACCGGCTGCGTTAACATGGCCTCCTCCTTCAAAATGATCACGTGCAAATTTATTTACCGAAAAATCACCTACAGATCTGAACGAAATTCTGATCTGATTATTTCGTTCGCTCATTAAAACTCCCATTTTTACGCCCGAAATACTGAGCGCATAGTTTACTAAGCCTTCCAAATCGCCTTCCGCATAGCCATACTCATTCAATTCGGTAGCCGATAACACAATAACAGCCGATCGGTTTTCGGGCAGCCAATCTAATTTGGAATGTAAGGCAAAGCCCCAGAGTTTTAATTTATTTAAACTGTTTCTGTTAAATATTTTTTCGTGAATTTCCCAGTGGCGAATACCCGCCTTGAGAAGGCAAGATGCGATATAATGGGTTTCGGGGCGAGTAACACTAAATCTAAACGAGCCTGTATCGGTCATAATACCAGTATAGATGCATTCTGCCATTTCAGTCAAAGGGGTTTCGTTCATCCCCAGTTGGCGCGTAAAACGATACACCAGTTCGCAGGTTGAGGAAGCGCTCGTATCGGAGCCCATAAATGCAACAAAATCTATGGGTTGCGGATGATGATCGAGCATAATGGAACAGGTTCTTTTTGCTGCATCGATTACAAGCGATTCCAAATCGGCGGTTCGAGCGGGATTGTTAAAATCCAGGCAAAACAACACGTCGCAATTTTGAAGTAGTTCTGCGCATTCTTTAGGTTGATCCTTAAAATTGATGGTTGAGGCATGACCGGGAAGAAAGTCGAGGTATTCAGGCGCAGGATCGGGCAAGGCAATGCACACCTTAGCGGCATATGTCGATTTCAAAAAATGAAATAATCCGAGTGTTGATCCCATGGCATCGCCATCGGGATTGCGATGCGTAGTAATGGCTATGCGTTGGGCTTTCTGAATGTGTTCAGAAATTTCCGTGAGTTGATGCTCCTTAAAAATCATGCGCAAACCTAATGATTTTAATCAGCCCTTATTCAATAATATTGAGGTGTATTCGTTGTTAAATTATTGTACATATAGCGTTATGGCTTATATTTACACACTGATTAAACCTGCTTTAGCTCAATTATGAATAAAACATGGAATATTTGGAAATCCCCTATTGCGTTATTGCTATTGGGTTTCGTGGTGTTATTTGTAGCCTCCTGTAAAGACGAAGAGGAGCCCCCACCACCTGTAGTTACATATGGTTCGGCATTCATTAATGGCTCCTATGCCACCTATACCCGTTACACTTTTAAGAAATTTACGTATCCGGGAGGGGTTATTTTTAATAAAATTACGTTGAGTCGTTCCGATAATTCACAAATTGAAATTGGTTTTAAAGGCAGTAGCGGTGGAGAGTTTGAGTTACCTAATGCCGACAGCTTAAACTATTGCACTTTTATTGATCCGGGAAATAGAGAATTTGAGGCTGATTCAGGATCGTTCATTATTGATTCGTATCAGGTAGTTGATGGAAAAATCAATGCTTCGGGCTTTTTTGGTTTCAGAGGACGGTATGTAAATCCTAATAATGGAACGGTAAGTAATGTTGAAGTATCAGAGGGTACCTTCATCAATCTCGAGGACAATTAATCGTTTTCATGAAAATAGTACTTCTGGGAGCCGGTAAATCTGCCGGCTTTTTAATTGAATACCTCGCAAATTGGGCCGAAGGTAAAGGTGTTACTTTAGTTATATGCGATCAGAACACGCAATATCTTAGAGCAACTTATAAGCATTTTACTGCCATTGAATGGGTAGATGGCAACCTATCGGAAGCTGATTTTAGAAAACCGCTTGTTAATGACGCATTTCTTACTATTTCAATGCTACCGGCTTTCATGCATCCTGTTATTGCCGAAGAATGTGTGGCAGCCAAATCGCATTTTGCCTCCGCATCGTATGAGAGCGATGCCATGCGAAATTTAAAGCAGGCCATAATTGACAACGAACTCATTTTTATCAACGAATGTGGTTTAGATCCGGGTATTGACCACATGTCGGCCATGCGTATTATTCACCGCCTTCAGCATGATGGTTTCGAAATTGAGAGCTTTTATTCCTATTGTGGTGGTTTGGTTGCGCCCGAAAGTAGAGGCAGCAATCCCTGGTCATATAAATTCAGCTGGAACCCACGTAACGTTATTCTTGCAGGGCTGGGTACCGCTCGTTATTTAAAAGATCATCAGGTAAAATTTCTGCCCTATCATAGATTGTTTGCCGAAGCCCGAAATGTTAACATAGAAGGTGAAACTTACGAAGGATATGCCAACCGCGATTCAATGGGTTATGCGGATATTTATGGAGTTCCCAAGATTAAAACCTTGCTCAGAGGTACGCTTCGAAATAAAAATTTTTGCGCAGCGTGGAATGTATTCGTGCAATTAGGGTTAACGGATGATACCTACTCCTACCCTATCACCTCAAATACAACGTATTTCGACTTTCTACATTCTTTCCTGAACCATGGGCGCGAACAATTGATGGGGATGTGTGATGGAAGGCAAGAAGTATTATCTATGATAGAGTGGACGGGCTTGCTTTCCGATAAAATTATCCCTTCGCATTTGGGTAGCCCGGCATCCATTCTTCAACATTTACTCGAAGAGAAATGGAAACTCGAAAGCAGCGATAAAGATCTCGTGGTTATGCAACATCAAATAGAAGCCAAGCGGGGATTAGAGCGAAAAACCATTTACAGTTCACTGTACATCGAAGGCGAACTTAAGGGCAAAACCGCTATGGCAAAAACCGTTGGTTTGCCGTTAGCCATTGCCATTAGATTGATTGCAGAAAGAAAAATTACTGAGCCCGGCCTGCATATACCCATTAAGCCCAATTTTTACATACCCATTTTGGATGAGCTGGAATCTAATTTTGGGATACAGTTTAAAGAGAAGGAAATCCTCAATTAAAATCTATATCCCAAGGAAAGACGAAAATTAGCCGTTGGAATTGCTGATGCATTCTGCGGGATATTTTGGATATATCTTCGTGTACCTATTCCGAAAGAGGTGTTAATTGAAAGCTCTTTTAAGGGCATATAATTTAAACCGAAGCGCAACAGAAACGAAAAATATTCCGAAACACGGGTTTCATAAATATAGCCGTATATATCATCGTAAAAATCACTTTGCGTCATCGCTGAGCCCACTTTAATAGATGGCCCTAGGTAGAATGCCGCAGTACTTTGACCTTTTGGATAAAAGTTCAAATCCAATCCTGTGTGAAATACGTTTCTTGAGTTACTAATAAAATCAAGGCCTTGAGTACTGGTACCCAACATGTTTATCGACAGAGGGATTTTAAGCCCCAAACGCATATCCTTATCTAAAAAGCGTTCGTAACTTATTTCAACATTTTGAAACAATAAGGTAAGGGCATCAATGGATACCATGTTTCTTCCGTAGTCTCTGTTAAATGTCATTCCATCTTCGTTTCTACCCTTACGCCTCTTCTCCAAATTATCGATGGCGCCATTTTCATATTCAATTTTGGAAACATTGAGAATATTATCTGTATATATCGGGCCCGATAAATTATCCCATCGTTTGTAACGCACCTCGTTATCAGACAACTCTGAAATTTTAACCGCCATTTTTTGACCGTTGTTCAGGTACAAATAATCCTGAGCAAACCCTGTATATGCCGTTAAAAAGAAGCATAGAAAAAAAGTACTTCTCGAAATTTTCATGGTGTATAAATAAAAAGCCCCGTTAAAACGGGGCTTGATCAAATTTTATTGCTTTACAAATTTTCGAAACGCTTTAGTTCCATCAATTTCAACAGTTACGGTATATAAACCGGAAGAGAGTGATGAAGCATCTAAATTGAACTGCTGCGCACCAGCCGAAACGTTCGTGCTTAAAGGGCTCAAAACTTCTGCTCCAAGTGTGTTAAATACGCGAATGGTAACAGATTCTGGTTTTTGTGTCTCAAAGAAAATTTGAGTTTGATTCTGAGCCGGGTTAGGGTACAATGACAAGGCGATTAAGTCGGCGGGCTCAAAGGTACCCAAGGAGTTGCCCACATTAATGTCATCAATATAAATATGGTTTGCACGATCACCACTTCCAGCAGTAAATTCGAATTTAGCACGCACATTATCTTGTGTAGCCAATGAAGTAAGCGGGAAAGCGAAAGTACGCCATTGAGCAGCACTGGTTGGTACAAATTCGTTAGTAAACAAACCGGCTGTATTCATATCAGAAAAATTAATGATACGTGGATTGCCCCATGTTTGACCGCAATTGGTTGAAAACAAAACACGAAGCTGTTCGTCGGGTTCACCGCCGCGCTCGGCACCGGCCAAACGGAACAAGAATACGGGATTTGGAACACTTGAAGGATTGAACGAAGTAGTAACCAATTCATCAATTTCGGTAGCTGTATTGTTGAAATTGTTCATACGCACCGAAGAGCTCGAATACCATCCTGCAAAACCGCATTGTTCCCACTTGGCAGAACTTCCGTCATTATTAAATACGAGGAAACGAGAGTTAAAGGTAGTAGCATCTTCAAACGTCTCAAGGTAGGTTCCAGAAGGGGCTGAATCAGCAGTAACGTTAACAATGTTGCTACGTGTAATAGTGTTTGAACCGGTAGCGTTAGAAGTAGTTAGCGAAACAGAATAGGTTCCAGATTGAGCATAGGTAACAGAAGGCGAAGCGCTGGTAGATGTTTCGGGCGTTCCACCAGGGAAACTCCAACTTTTCGATGCATTATCTGCATTGTATTCTGCACTCTCAAAGGTAACAGAGGCTCCCTCGCAAATCATGCTACGATTTGAGCAAAAGTTAGAGATGGGCGCACAGGTAATGGGATTTTGCACATCCTCATCACGTGTTCCGGTTGCCAACAAATTTTCGGGTGAACATACACTTGCTCGAACTGTTTCGAGCGTAGTGCGCATTACCGCTTTTTGTCCGTTGGTAAACATACTCATACATTGATCATCAGAGTAATCCATGTAATTCATGAACATCTCTCCACAGGTTGGATCTTCGGTACACTCGGCATTTCCCGAATACGGGAAATCATCCCAGCAAATGCCGTAGTTTGGACCAAAAGCTGACGGTGTATCATCAATACCATCTGAACCACAATCAGCATCGCCCCAAATATGACGCAAGCCTAACCAGTGACCAATTTCGTGCGTTAACGTGCTCCCCACACGAGGGCCAAATGCTCCGGTAATAGCTGTTCCGATTGAACCTACACAGTCGTGACGCACAACAATACCATCGGTTGACAACAATCCGCCTAGCGGAAATTGGGCGTATCCTAAAACTTCTCCACCCGTACTTTGAACAGTACCGATAGAGTTTACCACCCACACATTTAAGTATTTATAGGGATTCCAGCGGCTAATATCCTTAACCCCATTATCATTATTGGCTTCGTATGTTTTTTTCGAAGGAATGCGAACAATACCGTCGGTACAATTGCCAAACTCATCTTTTGTAGCAAGCCTGAATTCAATTTGGCAATCGGCGGCCACAGCGGCATGACAAGCAGGAGTTTGCGGAAAACGTGGACTATTACGAGCGAAATCCTGATTTAAGATCTCAATTTGATCCTCAATTTGAGCCTTCGAAATATTTTCGGTGCCGCAATCATGTACCACGTGAAATACCACTGGGATGATCTTCTTTTCTTCTCGTGAAAAACCATTTGCAGGATTGTTTCGTGCATCCCTCTCCAACATACTTTGCTGTTCGAGATATGCCTGACGAAGCTCAGGATGCTTTAAGAACTCGCTTTCCATCACTTCGTTCGTTGCGCAAGGCACTGGACGTGAGTGATTTTGAGCGAAAGATGCCGAGCTAATTAGTACGGCTAAACCAAAAGATAAGGATAGATTTTTCATCATAAAATTGCTGTATTCGCTTTCAATCAAACTTTGCCACAAGAATAAGAAATATTTTTATTCAAACGTACAATGTTTAACAGGAGCTTTAGATTCTGTTAGGTCAAAGTTAAAAAGACTTTGATAACGCTTGCATGGACATTTTAAGATATTTGTCGGTTTAACTTTATTTCTGATACCAAATCAATCCTCGCGTAGAACGTTTGTAGAACAAAGGTGAGCGTCCGGTTTTGGAGCGGATTACCTCAGTAATCTTTGCTTTATCCCAATTGTGTAAATTATCTGCAGCAATTACGCAGAACATACCCTTGCTCAACATTTTTTCGAAATCCACCTTTTTGGGATGAGGAAGCATCGCTAAATACATCGTTTGGTTATTAACCCCATTCGTATTAAAAAATCTAAAAATCCTGTTATTAGTTGCATCGTACGCAAGTGTACGATTTAGCCCTTCCCAATGGAGTTGTTTAAATCGCTTATAATCGTCAAAAATTTTTACATCATGAAAAGCGATGACATCTGATTCAATTTCGAATAATTGAGTTTCCGTTTTAAACCCTACCATGGAATGCCGTTCATCAAAAATTATAAACCCTGTCATTTCATTAGTATGTAATTGTTTTACGAACGAACAAATCGAAACAACGATTGCAATCGTTAAGCCCAACTTTAATCGAACTATGAGGGATACAGGCTTTAAAGCCAGTATGAATAAAAAGCACGTAAGTATTAAAAGTAAACGGCTGTTAAAAGCCAGATAGGTTAACTGCGCCAGAGGAAGATGTGAAATGAATAAAGAATAGGAATTAAGCAGCTGAATGCCCAGCCCCATAATTTGAAACAGTACGGTAAACTTAGGTAGCAGGAAATGAATAAAATATCCAGCAACACCAATGTATATTATGAGCGAAGAAAGCGGTACCGCAATAATATTAGCCAATAGAAAATATACCGGAAAATTTCCAAAATAATATAAGGTAAGCGGCAATGTAGCCAGTTGCGCAACCACACAAACACGAAGCAAGTCCATAATGTGGTTCTTAATTCCCTTTTTTGAACGCATACCGGAAGGTTGACCTAAAAACTGAATGCCCCATACCGCAGCAAATGACAGTTGGGCTCCTAAATCAAAAAAGTACAAAGGCTTATAAATAAGTAATGAAAATGCTGTTGCTGCCAAAAGATTGGTAGAGGTCCTTACCTTAAAAAACCGTTTACCTAAAATGATAAAGCTTATCATAACAACAGCTCGAACCACAGAAGACGACATACCGGTTAAAAGTGCATACCCCCAAACAAAAGGCAGGCAATACAACGTTTTATTTTTTGAGCGCCCAAAACGATCAAAAATCCAAAGCAATAAGGAACATACCATACTTACATGCATGCCCGAAACCGCAAGTACATGTACCAAGCCGGCTGTAGAATAAGCTTGCTTGAGCTCCTGGCTCATTTCAGACCGAGCACCAAACAATAATGCGCCTGCAATAGCTCTCACATTAACATCAGGACAAAAGGAATTTAGAATGTCGAGGAGTTTGGTACGCCAAGCGGTTATATAGGTTAGGACTCTATTTTTTCGGGGCTTGAGTTCAAAAAAATCGTCAGCTTGAGCGTAGATTATACCATAAATCCCCTTGTTTCTCAAGTAATCCTGATAGTTAAAAGCCCCCGGGTAATCGCTGCTTGCGGGCCGTTTTATTACGGCATGTAGCCAATAGTCGGCATTTAAGTCTATTGAAGCGGTTTTCTTTGCTTTGTCATGAACATATATCATAACATTCGCATTCAACTTCAGACTTTGTTGGTCGATTATTATTTGAGTAAGCCGTGCTTCAAATTTGTACCCCTTTGCAGTGTGCATAGATGCACCAACAGCCTCTATTTTATATAGGTGTGGCACATCATAAAAAGCCTCTAGGGTATTGGTTCGAGCATTCAGGTTTAATAACACTCCCACTAAAAAGAAAAGGGCGGCAATAATAAATCCGTTTACCCATGATAAATGCAGCTTTTTTCTTCGAAAAAACACAACACCCCAAACAATTAGAATGATACAATACAAACAAGCATGATGCTGCTCCATGTTAAAATAAGTAGATATACCAAGTCCGGCAAGCAAGGGCAGCAGCAATCGTACTAGAGGCTGCTGGTCCCAACGTATATTATTGACTTGCTTAATCACTAGTTCAAATAAAAAAAAAGCCCCGCGAATGCGAGGCTTTTTATCCGTTTTTAAACGTTTAAAACGCTTATTTCATCAATTTGAAAACTGTACGACGATCCAACTGCCATTCCTTTTCGCTGCAAGACTCGCATACACACTTCGATTTAGGTACCGACTCACCATAACCTTTATACGTTAAACGCTTAGGGTCAATATCACGGTTGGTACAGTATTTAACAACCGCTTCGGCGCGCTTTTCAGATAGCTTTTGATTGTAATCATCGCTACCCCGACAATCGGTATGAGAGCCCAACTCAATTTTGAAGTTCGGATTATTCTTCAATAAGGTAACCAATTTATCGAGCTGCTTAGCAGCATCCTTACGGATGTTCCATTTATTATAATCGTAGTAAATATCGTTGATATCATATTCTTTGGCCCAATCCGGAGCCTCAACTTCAACATACTTGTTTTCTTCGCAAGTGCGAATTAACTGCGAACAGCTTCTTCCTTTAGTAGTGATTTCAATACTGTTAGTAAGCACCTGAGCACTGCGTGCATTAATAATGAAATCAAAGTTACCTTTCAGGCGGAACGATGCTTTACCCTCGCTATTGGCCATAGTACTGTCAATCTCACCATTGTCTTTGTTCTGCGCGTAAACCATAAGTCCTGAAGCAGGCTTACGGCTTTCTTTGTCAACTAAGCATACTTCAACTGGTATAAACACATCTTTATAAATAACTTCATAAAGTTTATCGGCACCTGAACGAGATGAAGTAAGATTTCCAACTTTTCCTTCAGAATCAAGGGTAAACGAAAAGTCATCACGCGAAGAGTTGATGGGTGTTTTCATATTTTGTGGCATAGTCCAGCTGCTACCATTCCTGGTAGTAGAGAAAATATCTAAACCACCAAGACCCGGATGTCCGTCGGAAGAAAAATATAATTTACCATCAAAGCCAATCTGAGGCATAACTTCACGACCTGGTGTATTAATCATTGGACCGCAATTAACAGGAGCATCCCATGCCGTACCATTCCAAGTACACATGTAAAGATCGGTAGCACCGTACCCCCCTGGGCGGTCGGAAGTAAAATACATGGTCTTGCCATCTGCACTTAAAGCCGGGTGACCATTCGAAAAATCTTGTGAATTGTGCACAAATGATTCAATATTTGTCCATTCACCATCTATATATGATGCCTTAAGAATCTCGAGGTTCGACACCTTGTCTTTGTTGAGGATCATTTTACCATTTTTCTGCTGCGTACGGGTAAAATAAACCGTTTGTCCATCAGGAGAAAAAGTGGCGAAAGCATCGTGAAATTCTGAGTTTACCCCTCCTTTAAGTGGCTCAGGTTTTGACCACACCCCGTTTTTCTTGTCTTTTTTGGTAAAGAACAAATCCATATACGCATTACCCGTATAAGGATTTTTAGATTTTTTAGGCGACTCGTCTGTAATTGCATATTCACCGGCGAAAACATACCCAAAGTTATATGGTGTGCCACCCAATGCGCTCATTAAACCGGATGCCTCTATCATTTTTAAACTGTAGGCACAAGTATCTAATTTACCATCAAAAGTTTTGGGATTACCGGCTGCTTCGATAAGCGATTTAATTACCTTATCATCAGGATTTGTTTTTGCATATTCTTCAAAAGCCTTTTTGGCTTCAGAATATTTCTGATTCTGCATTAACACCTTTCCATAGTGAAAATGATTAATGGCTTCGTTTTCAGCCATGGTAACCAAATCTTTGTATTGGTTTTCGGCCTCTACCGGATTGTTCATCATCCGATACGTATCGGCCAAGCCTTTTTTAGCAGCATAGCTATTGCCATCTTTTTCAAGAGCCTTTTTAAATAAAGGGAGCGCATCTGAATAAGCATACGCATCATAGCTTCTGTTTCCTTTCTTTACGTAAAGACCTGCACCGCATCCACCAAGGATAAAACCAAGTCCGATAACGAAAATTGAATATGATTTTTTCATGTTTCTTGTTGTCAGTGGTTAGAAATAACGTGGATGTTTAATTTTTGCAAGTTTTTGAGTGAAATCATATCCCAACATAAACTCAATCGTTCCATTTTGATATGAACGAATATCAGATGTAGTAGCATCGAAAGCAAAACCAGCTCTGAATGCTTCTGTTATTTGATACTCTGCCATGAAAACCACTGCCGAATTGTAACGATATGAAGTTCCTAACCAAAACTTATCGTTGAATAAGAAGTGAGCATTAATGTCGAATGATACCGGTGTTGTAGGTTCGTATTTAACCAAAAACGAAGGTTTGAATTTAATCGATCCGTCAGAATTAATATCCCAAACATATCCACCATTAAGGAAAAAGTGTCTGCGGAGACCGGCATCACTATTAGTTGACTTGCGAGAATCAACCGCCAATAAATTTGGAATCGAAAGTCCTAAATATCCGCGCTCGCCATACCAATACGTACCAAAATCAAACTTCGGAATCCACAAACTTTCATTCGCATTATATAAGGGATCTCCAACATCTGGAATATTCTCGAGCTTACTAACATTGAACATGGTATTACGAACCCCAGCTCTCAAACCAAAAGATAATTTCGATTTTTCATTCACCTTTACCTGATAGGAATAAGAGGCAGAAATATCGTTGTTGGTAGTTAAACCAATATTATCGTTGATAATCATAAAGCCCAGACCCATGTTTTTATCCTGGATTGGACCATCGAAGGCAACGGTTGTTGACCAAGGGCGGCCTGATAAACCTAACCATTGCTGACGATGCAAAGCCGTTCCTCCCCAGTAGGGATGAGTTCCCGCATAGGCAGGATTCAAAAACAGTCCGTTGAACATGTATTGACTGACTTGCAATTCCTGCTGCGCTTGCACGGCATAAGAACAAATCAGCATACCGAACACTGTAGCTATTCTCTTCATTTTATTTGTTTTTGGTGGATTCAAGATGTATTAAAATTAATTTCTTCTTAGATCAATGTAGGATTGAACATCCTCGAAACCTTCCTTATTAAGATTAACGACGATAAAGTACGTTCCATCCGGTAAAAGGTTTCCATTATTTCCTTCGCCGTTCCAGTTATTTTGGTAATCCTTGGCCGAATAAACCAAACTTCCCCAACGGTTGAATATGTTAACCTGATTTCCAGGATAACCCTGAATACCAGAAATAACATAATTATCGTTAAAGCCATCACCGTTTGGTGTAAAACCATTTGGAAGTTTAATTAAACCAGGTTCGTTAAGGAAAATAGTGCGCTGAATCGAACATCCTTGTTCGTCGGTTACAGTAACTGAATACTCGCCGCCAGCAAGATTGCTTTGATCTTCTTGTGTTGATCCATTGGACCAATTGTACACGAAGCTACCCGAACCTCCATCAACGGTTAGTTCAATAGAACCATCGTTAGCACCGAGATATGAAATATTGAAATCTTCATAATATACCGGGCTGTTCAAAAGCACATCAAATGCATCGTTAGGGATGATTTCAATGTAATCTGTTGACGAACATCCATCAGCGTTGATACCTGTAACCGCATATTGACCCAAATAAGTTGCGGTAATAGATTGCGTGGTTTCGTTAGAAGTGCCCCACAAATACGATACATACCCAGGGCTTGCTGTTAATACAATATTGATAACTTCATCATTACACACGATAGTATCGGCAGCAGTAATCTGTATTGGGTCCACCGACTTCACAATTATTTCGATAGCATCAGAAGTATCAGCACAACCACCTGGAGCGGTAACCACTACAGAATAGAAACCACCTTGTTCAGCAACAAGTTCATTCGTGGTAGCACCTGCTATTGGGCTACCGTTAAAATACCACTGATTGCCTAAAGCATAGCTGCTGATCAAGGTAGAAGTTGCCTGGCCGGCACAGATCACATTTGAGCCATCGAGAGTGATTTCAGGCTGAACGAGTTGTGCGGTTACGGTAACAAACAATGAATCTGATCCGATACAACCGTTTTCGGTACGACTTAAAATGTACCAACCGTTCAAACAAGCCGTTATCACTGAATCAGTAGAAACTGAGCCGTTAGGCAGGGTCCACGAAATATTTTGCGCGGTGGATGCTGCTAAATCTACACATGCACCACTACAGATTGTGGTTGAGCCATTAGGAATAATAGATGCAGAAGGCAATGGATTTACAGTAACCTCAATAGTATCGGAATACACAGGACAGTTAGCACCATTGTACACTGCAAAGTATGAACCCGACTCTGTAACCAAAATCTCATCAAAATTTTCAAGACCATTGCTCCATACTACTAAATTTCCTGTTGAAGCTTGCAATACAACGCTTTCACCAGAGCAGAACGTCGTTGGTCCGTTAGCCGTTACAGAGAATGTAGCTGTTGGAAGTACAACAGTTAGCTGTAATGTATCGGCAAATACACATCCATTAGAGTTAGTGGTTTGCAGAATAACCTGTGTATCAGCAGCAGTGTTGATTACAGCACTTGATCCATCAGCTGCACCAATAATAGCACTTGAAGGTGACCAAGAATAAGTTGCACCAACTTCGCTAGTAACTGACAAAGTGAGCGGGCTGTTTTGACACACCGTTTGATCAGCACCTAAAGAGGTAGGAGCAATAGGTAATACATTTACAGTAACAGTGTCTGACCCAGTTCCGCATGCATTAGATCCCGTCACAACATAAGTGGTAGTGGCAAAAGGAGTGCAAATTGGATTTTGAATAATAGTACCGGTCAAATAAACTGACGGTGACCATAAATAATCGCCGTTACCCGAAGCTGAAAGCTGAATCGAAGAACCGGCACAAATTGTGGTATCGCTAAACGAAGCTTCTACACCAGCAGGCAACACTTCAACCGTTATGATATCTGAAGTGTCTGAACATCCTAAGTCACTTACAACCGTAACAAAATAATCACCTGATGTACTCACAGTAATTGATTGGTTAAACTGCTCGGAGCCTGTGATATTCCAAACATTGCCTGTCTGCTGACTTGAAGTTAAAATCACCGAACCTCCCTCACAGAATACAAGCGGACCACCTGCAGTAATAGTAGGCGCAGTTGGCGAAGGATTAACGTTAACCGTTGCTGATTCTACAACAAAACTACCGGCACAATCTGGGTTATTGGCAGACGTCACGGATAGCAATGTAAACGTAGTTGTTACGTTTACAGGCACGTTCAATACATATTGCGAAGCGTCGTAGTTGGTAATAGTCACAGGATTGGCGCCATCAGTGAATGAGAAATTGTAAGGAGCTGTACCCGTAAAATCAATAGTTACAGAAACATTCTCGCCACCGCAGATATTTTCTGCAGAAACAGAAATACTCGCTGATGGACCATCGGTATTAATTACTGTTGCCGTGCCTTCAGCTGAGCATGTTCCATCGGTTACGGTAACCGTATAATCACCCGCAGCAAGTCCTGCAACATCTTCAGTTGTTGCAGCAAAGCCATTCGGACCAGACCAGCTAAATGTGGCGGCAGATGCATTGGTTACAGTGAGGTCTATAGAACCTGTTGACTGGCCGCACAATGTACCAGATGCCGCTAATGAAAGTACTGGTTCATTGGAGTTAATAAGTGTAACGGTAGTAGATGCTGAACATAATGCTGCATCTGTTACTTCAACGGTGTAGGTACCCGCAGCAAGACCCGTTAAATCTTGTATGGTAGGATCGGAAATTCCACTGCCGGTCCAAGAATAAGTAATCGGTTCTAAACCGTCTGTTACTGTTAAATCGATGCTGCCCGTGCTCAATCCACACTCTGAGTTTACTTGAGTGGTGGATAAACCAATAGCAACAGAAGGCGCAATAGAAGCGGAAAGTTCAAGAACACATCCTTCAGCGTCAGTAATAACAACTGAAACATCACCAGAACATAATGCATTAGGATTAGGAACAGAGGCCCCATTAGACCACTGGTAACTAAATGGTGCAGATCCGCTGGTAACCGTAACCTCGGCAGAACCATTACACAAGCCACAGGTAGTAGTCGTTGTATTTATAGTTGCTGTAATCAAACCGCCACTACTGGTAACTGTAGCAGTACCTTCAACAGAGCAGGTTCCATCTGTAACCGTTACCGAATAAGTTCCGGCAGCAAGGCCCGATAAATCTTCGGTTGTGGCGCTAAAGCCATCAGGACCACTCCAGCTAAATGAAGGGTTAGCCGAATTTGAAACGGTTAAATCAATGCCCCCTTCAGTTGCACCGCAAGATGTTTGCGTGGTAACAAAAGATAAGGTTAGCTCCTCTGAATCCACGTTAGCAGATGCTTCAACAGTGCATGATCCATCCGTTACGGTAACATTGTAAACACCAGCAGCCAAATTAGAAATATCTTCGGTTGTAGCAGCAAAGCCAGAAGGACCGGTCCAGCTAAAGCTTGGGTTTACAGCATCGGTAACCGTAAGGTCAATCGAACCAGAGGATGCACCACAAGAAGTTAAAGTGGCAATCGTTGAAACTTGAAACTCGTTCGTTAAAATCGTAGCAGTTGCTTCAACTGCGCATGCTCCATCTGTTACAGTAACATTGTACACACCGGCTGCAAGGTTAGAAATATCCTCGGTTGTAGCAGCGAAGCCAGAAGGACCAGTCCAGCTAAAGCTTGGATTTACGGCATCCGTAACTGTAAGGTCAACCGAACCAGAAGATGCACCGCAAGAAGTAGCTGTTGCATTAACCGAGAGTTGAGGGTTATTCGAAGAAATGCTAGCCGTTCCCTCAACCGTACATGCGCCATCCGTAACTGTTACAGCGTAAGTTCCAATGGCAAGGCCAGAAATGTCTTCGGTAGTAGCAGCAAAACCATCAGGTCCAGTCCAGCTAAATGTAGGACTTGAACCGTTGGTCACTGTTAAATCAATGGAGCCATCAAGAGCGCCGCATGATGCATCAATAGCGTTAAGCGCCAGTTCAGGTGAATTATCGTTAACATCAATAGAATCTTCAACTATACAGCTACCATCCGTAACGGTAACCACATAAGTTCCTAGGGTAAGATTAGTTATATCTTCAGTAGTTGCGGTAAAGCCATCAGGACCCGACCAGCTAAATGTTGGAGCAGTTCCGCCTGTAACGGTTAAATCAATGGATCCATCAGCAGTACCACAAGAAGCGTCAGTGGCAGACAAGGCAAGAACCGGAAGGTTAGAGAAACCAACAGTAGCCGATCCGTTTTGAACACAAGCACCACTTGTAACAGTAACATTGTACTCGCCCGAAGCCAAACCATTCAAATCTTGTGTAGTGGCAGTAAATCCATTAGGGCCCGTCCAAGCATAAGAAATTGGAACAGTAAAGTTTGTTACAGTCAGATTTATAGAACCATTGTTAGCACTACACGAAGTTGAAACAGTGCTGAAACTAAGAATAGGATCTTCGGGTTCATTTCCATTTACCACCATAAAATTGCCCGAACGACCTGTCCCGGTAAATTGAGGGTGTAGTGTGTTTGCATTTGCTGCAACGCTATAGGTTCCTTCGGGTATTAATTCGTTGTTGGCCGGACCGTTTGGCACAAAGGTATATTGCGATAGGAAACTGGTATTACCAGATTCGAAACCTCCGTTTATAATGATGTTGGTTCCACAAGTTGAACCAGGCGGCGGAACCGCAGGACAAATTTCGATTAACGAAATATCATCAATCCCAAAGTCATTACCTGAAGGACTCAAATTCTCATTTACGATTTTAACCTCGGTTACCCCTGAAGCAGACGCTGTAAATGATGCATTAAAAGGGGTCCAAGTTGTAAGACCTGCTGGAGAAAATACTCCAAGTGAAGTACCACCAACATATACACGCAATATTGCAGGAGAATTTAAAATAACATTTTGAGCAAACATCTGGAAGTCATACTGGCTTCCAGCGACTAAATTCACATTCTGACTCCATACTGATTTCGTTGGGCTTACAGTAACCGTTCCTTCAACCTCGCAATCACCATCAGAAACTGTAACCGTGTAAACACCGGCGGCCAGTCCCGAAATATCTTCTGTAGTGGCTGTAAAACCATCAGGCCCTGTCCAGCTGAATGTAGGATTAGAGGCATTGCTTACAGTTAGATCAATGGAGCCAGATGATGCACCGCAAAGAGAACCCACAGATACAAGTGTAAGCACAGGTTGATCTGTATTTTGAATATCAACAGAAACCGTGGCCTCACATCCCGAAACATTATCCGTAACTACTACAGAATAAGAACCTGAACTCAAATTATTTTGATCTTCAGAAGATGTATTCACTCCATCGCCGGTCCATACATAAGTGTAATCACCAGAACCTTCAGAAACCGTTAAATCAATTGATCCATCAGATGAACCACAAACACTGTTATTAAAGGTAAAGGCCAATACTGGGGCATTTAAGTTGATAAGGCTAAACTGCCCAGGTACTTCACAACCAGCGGCATCGGTAACCACAACATTATAAGATCCCACACTCAATCCAGAAATAGTAGCATCAGTAGATCCGCCAGGCGTCCATAAATACGTATACGGAGCCACACCACCAGAAACTACTGCTGTTATTGAACCATCATTTGTACCGCAGGCCGGATCATTGATATCGCCTGTAAGTACTGGAACACCCGTATTATTAAGAGCAACAGAATCAATGGTTTCGCATCCATTAGCATCAACAACAGTTAAAATGTAATTTCCATTACCCAAATTATCAATGATACTATCTACTGAGAATACTGTTCCAGACCAGTTAAGTGTGTAAGGTGCAGCCCCCCCGCTAACAGTCGGAGTGATGGAACCATTATCTTCATTACAAGAAGGTTGAACAGTGCTGAAGCTGATTTGAGGTCCATCGTTGTTGGAAATACACGCCTGAAGTGTTACCTCACAGCTCGCGTCATCCGTTACAGAAACGGTATAGCAGCCTGAGCCTAAAGATGAAATATCTTCTGTGGAGGCAGCAAACCCATTTGGTCCCGTCCAGCTAAAAGTGAACGGTGCAGTCCCTCCTTCAATGCTCAAATCAATAGAGCCGGTTGCTTCGCCGCATAATGATTCGACAATGGTTGAAGATAGCACAGGCAGATTTTCATAAATTAAATTGAACGTGTCAGATGCTAAACAACCTGCCGCATCGCTGACATTAATTACATAGCTACCCGGACTTAATGCAGAAATATCCTCGGTGTTGGCAAAGTTTGCACCGTCTTTAGTCCACGTGTAAATTACCGGATTTGCAGCATCTGTAAGGGTGATATCAATGTTGCCCTCGTCATTACCGCATGTAGGATTTGTGGCTAAACCTGTTAAGGAAGGAGCAATACTAGGAGCAATTACAAACGACTGACTGATTTGGCAATTGTTGGCATCTGTTAAAATAAATTCATAAGTGCCGGCTGCAAGATTAAGTTGGTCAATTGTTGAAGACGAACCATTCCAAGTAACAGCATAGGGTTCTGTTCCGCCACTCACTTCGATGTCAATTAATCCGTTATTTAAACCGCATGAAGTATTAACACTGGTTGAAGTAAAGGTTGGCGCATTTTCAAGCTCAATGACAAGCGTGTCTAAATACTGGCAACCTGTATTCACATCATTAATTAGCAGGAAATACTCGCCGATGGCCAAATTGGTAAGATCCGCATCCGTTGAAGTAAATCCGTCGGGGCCTGACCAGATATAGGCAAAACTGCCAGAACCATTAGATACCGTAGTTGAGATGGATCCATCATTTGAAGTACACGATGCATTTTCGGAAAGCACATCAGCATCAAACTGATTTCCGTTTTCAATTTCAAATGAAAGTGATAATGTACAATTTAAGTCAGCCGCATCGGTAATCAATACAGAATATGAACCAGCTTCGAGATTGCTAATATCTTCAGTTATGGCACCATTTGTCCATAAGAATGTATAGGAACCTGAACCACCGCTAACATTTAGGTCAATTGCCCCTTCTGCGTTAGTGCAAGTAGAGGGCGTAACAGTACCTATACCTTCAAGTGGCGCCGCCGGATTTATAGTAGCTGTTAATGAGTCAACGCATCCGGCATTATCAGTTACAATAACATCGTAAGAACCTGCAATTAAACCATTCACATCTTCAGTTGCATCAGAAGTGTTAGGCGACCAGTTAAAGAGAAAAGGAGCATCTCCCCCATTCACTGTTAAATCAATTGAACCACCGTTTGGCGTACCGCAAGTTGGATTTGTTACGGATGCGTTTAAGGTGAATTGATTTTCATTAATAATATTTACAGAGATAATGGTGAAACACCCGTTAGCATCGGTAATGGTATCGACATAAACACCTGCGTTGATGTTTGAAAGATCTTCGGTTGTAGCACCATTGCTCCAGCTGTGGGATATTGGGGCTTCTCCGCCTGTAACGGTAACATCAATACTACCAACAGACTGACCGCATAATGAATTTACTGAAGTGAAGGTAGCAACAGGTGCATCAAAAAATAACACATCAGCAGATCCACTTACCTCGCAGCTTGTTCCATTATCGGTAACTTCAACATTGTAGGTACCCGCTGAAAGTCCTGATAAATCTTCGGTGGTTTCTCCACCCGGCGTCCAAGTAATAGAGAAAGGACCTACACCATTGTTAATGGTTAAGTTTATAGCACCATTGTTAGCACCGCAATTGGCATCGGTAACGCTAAAAACCAATTCAGGCTGGTTGTCATTTATAATAGTAGCACTTGCTTCAGTTTCGCAGCCCTGATTATCGGTAACGGTTAATGAGTAAGCACCGCTTTCTAAACCTGAAATATCTTCAGTTGAAGCTCCGTTAGACCAAGAATATACGTAAGGAGCAACGCCCTCAGTAACGGTTGCGTTAGCAGAACCCACTGCTTGACTGCATTGAGAATTTTCAACGGTTACGGAAACTTCAGGCGCATCCAATGTCGTTACTGAACTTGATGAAGACGCTTGACAAGCACCTTCGGGAGAAGTATACACAACTGTATACGTTGTTAATCCAGCAGCATTAGTAATTATACCGGTAACGGCATTAATGGAAGCACCATCTGATGGCGCAGGATTAAATGCATACGTTCCACCTCCAGCAAACCCAACAGCTCCCTGAGGAAAATCAGAAGCGGCACCTTCGCAGAAAGGCTCAAGGGTAAAGTCGGTAATGTCTTGAGTATTTACAGTTAATGTGAATGTTGAACTGATGTTGGTACACAGGCCTTCAGAAACCGTGTAACGCACCGTGTAGCTCGAACCGATTACAGCATTGCTAATTACACCAGTTGAAGCATCAATAGTTGCTCCATCAATGGGTGCGGGATCAAAAGTATACACACCACCACCTACAAAGCCAGGTGCAGCTACCGGAGCTCCCGAATTGGGGCCGCAGAAAGGCTCATACGAAAAAGCGGTTACAGGAGGAGGGACCAACTGAACGGTAACTGAACCTGAAATACCTTGTGATCCGCATGGTGTTGGAAAATTATCTTGAATACCAACAAGTTGATAAATACCCGGCTCTGTTACAAAGAAATTGTAAACATTAGTATTCTCACTGGCAGGAGTTCCCACATCATCGGCGGTAATAAAATTGAACCCATCGAACGTGTAAATAATGTCGAAAGGCGCCGTACCTCCTTCAATAATCACCCCAATTTCGGCAGAGTCTCCCTGACATACATTTACGGTAGTATCTGCGGTAGAAGCTAATTCACCATTTTCAAAGTATCCGAGGAACGCAAAAATTGGCGTATTCACATCAATGGTAACAGGAAGCGAGCTGGTAACACAAGACCCCGAAGTGTATTGCGTATAGAAATTGCCTGATGATACCACTCCTATAAAAGGATTAGTGTTTACCCCTCCTGGAAACCAAAGATTGCCGGATCCCTCGCTAGATAGTAGGAATGTTGAGGCAGAACCAAAACAAAAACTGGTTGGTCCGTTTGGTGTAACCGTTGGTGCACTAGGGGCTGTATTATCTGTGATCGTCAAATCTACTCCATTATCGGTGCCCGTAAATGAAGGATTGGATGAAACAATACGAATACGGTAACCAGAGCCCTCAGGGGTACCTGATGGAATTTGCGTATATATATATGTATTGTTTGCCGAAACACTTCCACTAAAGAACAATGTTGGTAAAACAGTGGGCGATGAAAAGTCACCAACTGGATTAGAAAGTTCAACAGAGAAGATGGAATTCTGATCGAACCCACCCGTAGCTGAAAATTCTACTACCACTGCCGATCCCCAGCAAAACGCATTAGAACTTAAAGGTTGTGTGGTGAGCACCAAACTTCCCGAAACCCCGCTAGGGTCAGGTTTTGGCGCTATTTTGTTACTGACATAACTGGCTGCAGAAAGCTGCAACGCTACACAAAGAGATAAAGCAGAAAAAAGTGCCAGGTATAATCTTCGTTTCATACAAAGTAGTTTAGGGCGTCGGGCAAAAATAATCAGTTTGTTCAGATAAAAAAACGAAAATAAAAACAGTTTTACTTATTTTATCCTATACCCACATTTATGTGAATTTAAAGTGAGTAAAACCTTTATGTTTGAACCAACGGATGTGAAATTATTTTTTTGAAAATCGAGTAAAGCCTTTATGATTCGTGTAATCCACCAAAATAAAGTACAAGCCTCTCTCAAGATCTGATAAATCAAGCATTTCGCTGTACGGCATTTTCTTAATTAGACGCTGGTCCATCGAATAGATAGAAATACCCGTAGGAACATCCTTACCTTCTAACTGTATGCGGGCATAATCTTCTACCGGATTTGGGAACATTCGAGCTTTAGTAGTGGGTACGCCGGGGGCATTTTTAGTTCCTAGTAATAAGTCATTTCGAAAATTCTCTACAATAAAACGCATGGCAGTGGTCTGTTCCTTGGTAAACATGTTCATGCAGTTTTCATCTGTGTAGTCCATATAGTTCTCGATTTGATCGGGCAAGTCAGCGGGTCCATCGTTACACGTATTTGACGTGTAATCGCAGGTTTGTTGTTGAGCTTCACCTGCTGTTGGGGTATCTGCCAAACCATCATCTGCAGAACAATCGCCATCGCCCCAAATATGGCGCAAACCTAGATAATGCCCCACCTCGTGAGTGGCGGTGCGGCCTTTACTAATGGTAGCAAACGTCTCGTCCGGAGCATCAATACTGCCTACAATTTGATAATGCAGCACTACCCCATCGTATTGAGGCTGTTCGGCTCCAGACCCAGCGGGCCAGTTTGGTGCGCCTTCGGGAGGTGTAGCAAAGCCCAGGATAAACGGAACGTTCAAAAATGGAATGGCCATATTGCACACCCAAATGTTTAAATAGTGATTTACATCCCAGGCATCAATACCACCTGCAGATGTAGTTTTCATGTCGGTCATGCTTAACCAGAACGAACCAACATCCGTTTGAGTTCGTGTTATTCCATTGGTAGGATTGCCCTGCGGATCCCATTCGGCCAAAAAGAATTCGATACCTGTAGAAGAGGCCACCGGCTGAAATTCGGGACGTGTATTGACGGTATCCTCGTTGAGACGTCCATAATCACGATTTAGTATGTCTAATTGTTCCAACAACTTTTCATCACTTACGTTTTGTTCATCGTTTCCATACACCACATGAAAAACAACCGGTATCCTGAACGTTTCATCACTTCTGGAACCCGCATGATTGCGAACATAGGTTTCAACAGCCCGATACATTTCTTCCTGACGGCTCAAATAATCAGGGTCCTGCTGTGAACGCAATTGCTGGTACACATCCATGCCGCAACGGTGCATATGTTGAGCTAACATTGAAGTGTAAGCAATTAATAAACAAAAGAGTAAAGCGTAATTTTTATTCATCGTGTGGATTAATTTAACACGGTGAAGTTAATTAATCGCTGAAAAAAAGCACCTCAATTATAAAAAATCTTTACACACTTCTTCGGCCACTACTTTTCCAGAAATTAAGGCGGGCGGTACTCCAGGACCCGGCACGGTTAGCTGACCGGTGTAGTATAAATTATTTAGCTTTTTATTCTTGCATGAAGGTTTCAAATTAGCTGTTTGCAAGAGTGTATTGGCCAAGCCGTAAGCGTTGCCCCTGAACGAATTATAGTCCGAAACAAAATCAGAATAAGCATAGGAGCGATAATAATCAATTTTTGATCGAATTTCCTGACCTGTAAGGCGTTCCATGCGATCAAGAACCTTTTTGAAATATTCTTCACGAATGACCTCAGTATCTTCAAGATCGGATGCTACGGGAATCAGCACAAACATATTTTCGTGCCCTTCGGGAGCACCGCTGGGATCGGTTTTAGTGGTTAAAGACACATAAAACAAAGGTGCCGAAGGCCATTGTGGTTGCGTGTATATTTCGGTGGCGTGTTGATCCAAGGATTCATCAAAAAACAGGGTATGATGTGGCATACCTCCATCAATTTTAGCATTCAATCCGACATAATAAATTAAACAGGAAGGGGCCATTACACGCTTCTTCCAATATGAATTGGAATAATTGCGGAAATGAGCGGGCAATAAGGCTTGCTCGGTATGATGGTAATCGGCAGATGAAATTACCACATCGGCATCGTACCAGCGTTCGCCTGAGCGCACCGCCTGAACAGAGTTACCATTAAAACGGAACTCATCGGCAGGGGCATTATACACAAATTCAACACCCTGTTTTTGGGCTACCTTAACCATGGCCTTAACGATCTCATACATCCCGCCCTCAGGAAACCAGGTACCTAAAGCCATATCGGCATAATTCATTAAACTATACAAGGCCGGCGTGTTGCCGGGTAGTGCGCCTAAAAACAACACCGGAAATTCCATCATACGCACCAGTTTATCATTTTTGGTAACCTTACGCACATGGCGTGAAATGGAACTAAACACATCAAGCTTCATCACGCCTGTTACAAGCTCCCACTCCAACAACTCGGAAAGGCTCCTTCCCGGTTTATAGACTAATTTATTAACTCCAACTTCATATTTATATGCCGCTTCTTTCAAAAAACGCCGAAGCCGTATGCCACTGCCCGGATCTTCATTCTCAAAAAGATTTACCAATGCTTCCAACCCGGCGGGTACATCAATTTTATCCTCTTTTCCGTAATAAATACAATACGAGGGATCGAGTCGCTTGAGGGAATAAAAATCGGATGGCGAATGCCCATACCACGAGAAATATTTTTCAAAAACATCGGGCATCCAATACCAGCTTGGGCCCATATCGAACGTATACCCCGAATCTTTAAACTGACGTGCACGCCCACCTGGGCCTGAATGTTTTTCGAGAATTTTAACTTCAAATCCCCTGCTGGCAAGAGCCGTAGCAGCCGAAATTCCTGAAAAACCGGCACCAATTACAAGCGCTTTTCGAGTCATATGCTTTCGATAAATAATAAGCTAAATTAACAGCTATGCCTTATGTTTGTTGGATGGATGCGTCAATTATTTTCCCGGTTTTCAGAAAACTTCAACAGCGAGAGGTTTATTATTGTATCACATCAGCATCGCAGTTCCTGGAGCTGTCCCAATTGGGTAAGTACTATTGTGAGATAGAAATTAATGCCGTTCAATACCCCGAAAAAGTGCGCATACACGAGATGATTGAGGGACACGCTCCTTATGAAATTATTTCAAAAGCGGCATACGACAATATAAAAACTGCATGGAGTAAATACCTAGAGCTAAAGTAATATGGAACAGTAGCCTATCGCATCATTTTCAGGTCGTTGCCTCTACATGTTTCAATAAACTTTAACGAAATAGTCCAATAGTAGGCCTGCATAGCTTTTCTGTGTTTGAAACATCCACCAATCATGGCAAGGTTTAGATATTTTTAAAGAAATAAACCCAGATTAAGCGTTAGAAATGAAATGCACTATTGCTAGAGGGGCTATATCTGCGGGATGCATCTGGGTTAATCCCGACGCATCATGGATTCATTGGGCCCTTGCGGCAAATTGTGCAATTCTATTGCTCCCTTTGGGTTGAAATGGCAGAATTAGTGATTTAATACCGCTATTGGCCCGGCATACAATTTCAAAAACCAGGGACGTAACTCCTCTGCTTCCACATCGCTAAAGCGGCATTGTTCCTTAAAATGACGCTCGAATGCAGATTTGTCCGCATCGGAGTAATTTGAGGCATATTGGAAGGATTCATTAATAATGTCGAATGCGAGATAATTAAACGCACTTAGCCGATAAGCGCCTTGAATGAAAGCATCTAATTTTTCGGCCAAAATTCGATAACCTTCATTTCTCGAAACATCTTTAAAACAGGAATAAATAAGTGCCTCATCAAGCGGTTTGCCGCAAGAAAAATGCACCTTCCCTTTTTGCTGCATAATACCGGCCTGCATGCTTTGCAAATCTTCGTCGGGCAATTTTTCGTAGCTGCCGTTTTTGTCTTTCAGATATAGTTCGCGCACTTTTAGTCCGGCGCAGGGCTCACGCTCATAAGAAATACTTACAGGCACTATGGGCATGTGTTTGAAAGCAGCTTCAGGATTATCGTCCCATGCCATACCCAGCATTTTTAACAGCCCAGATTGTGTTTTATCGATGCCGTCTTTGGTGCGACCTTCACGCTGAGCGATCCAAACCGAACTCAGGTCATTTTCGAAGGTGTGACGTATAAATTGCGACAACCTCAACGAATATTCATACGCCTGGCGAGCGGGAATATTGCGCTGAACAATAAAGTTCTTATTGAGTTTGACCAAATCTTCAATCCAAGGACGTTTTAGCAAATTATTACCAATGGCAATTCGGGTGGTATTAAAGCCTGAGGTAAAAAGCAGATAATTTAAAAAGGCCGAGTCGAGTACAATATCGCGGTGGTTCGAAATAAATAGGTAAGGCTTTGTAGATTCGAGATGTTCCAAGCCCGATATACTTATGTCGGAGCAGGTATCTTCGGCAATTTTACGCACCACAACCGCAATAATTTTTGACTGAAAATCATGTATCGTTTTAATCGACTGCAAAAGCGGGAGCCATTCTTGCTCGTCCATTTCAGGAAAAAGCATGGTGAGCGCCATATCAAACTCGGGCTGTTGCATCAGGCGGCTCATTGCCTCTTGAACCTCAGCATCATTAAAGGGGCGTATATCGTCGAAAGTATCCATTTATTGCATTATTAGGTTAAGTCGGCCAGCGTTTTAAAGGCATAGCCCTCATGTTTAAGAGCTTGAATAATTTGAGGAAGTATGGGCGTAAGTCGGTCTTTTGCCTTGAGCGAATCATGAAATACGATAACAGAGCCGTTTCGTGTGTAGCGCATTACATTATTAAAACAATCATCAGGTGTTTTAGAGGTATCGTAGTCCTCGCTTAACACATCCCAAAACACCAATTTGTATTTCTTTCTAAGTGAAGTGGCCCAATGCGGCCATAGATTACCGTAGGGCGGACGAAAAAACGTGGACGAAATGTATTGATCGGCTTTTTCGATATCGCTCAAATAGTTAAGCTTAGAACTTTTTGAACTTTTTAGATGGCTGTAAGTATGATTTCCAATAGAATGTCCTTCATTGCGAATCCTTTGAAAGAGTGCAGGATATTGTTCTACATTTCTGCCTAAGCAAAAGAAACTGGCTTTAACACCTGCCGACTTTAAAACATCCAATACCCAAGGCGTAACTTCAGGAACCGGGCCATCGTCGAAAGTAAGATACACCGTGGGAACAGAAGATGCGGCCCTCCAATAAGCGCTCGGATACAACCATCTGAAAAATAAGGGCGGTTGAATGCGATAACCGGCCATAGGTGGCATCACTGACGGGTTTCAAACATCCCTCCAAGCCGCATTTCGATATCGGAATACCCTGCCTGCAGCTTTTTGGCCAACTGATCGCGCTTATTACGCCGAACAACATCCATCAAATACCGATAAATGGAATATGAACGCTCAATTTCTGTGGAATAATCTTTTGTAACTAAAGATTTTTGAGACAGATACCAATTAAGTTCGGCCTTCAGGATTTCAGAATAATCGGTTAAGATTTTGTCGGGTTTAGCCACTTCACCTGCCTTGTAATAGGCATCGGCCAGCTGAATGACGAAATAATTGTAGGGCACATTATTTTCGGGCAAAACCTTAAAACAATAATCAAGCGCCTTTATAGCCTTGTCTTTCTTGCCTTCAATAATGAGATTTTGGGCCAATCTGTCGAAATTGCTTCTCAAATTCATGGTCATTCGGATGTTATTCTCATCCATGTACAATTTACGCTTATCTACCCCACCCCACTTAAATTTATTCATCATGTTATCGTACATGATATCGGTGTTTACCCAACCAAAATCCTGCTGACTCCTAGAACGCAGCATCGCAGAATTATCTTTAACAGGAACGAGGCGATAGGCCAGCCCCTCTAATTGGAAATAATCCTGTAAACCCAAGTAATTATCATCGCCCACGGTAATGGCAAAATATACGGGCCGTTCCCAGTTGTTGGTGGCGAGCAAATCTAAAATCATTAAATCGGCCTTGAGAATGTAACTTCTGTTGAGCTCAAAATTTATCGACTTAATCACATTTTTTGCTTGCTCTTTGGTTACAGTTCCGTTATTCACCACCTTAGCCGAGTCTACCGGTATCGAAAATTTACTGGAGGGGAAATAATTAAACGCCTGTTCGCCATAATATTTCTTCTTAGCCACATCGTCGCTGGCAACAAATTTCATCATCTCTTTGATGTTCTGAAAACCAGAAAGTTTGCCTTTATCAATCAACACCTGATCGCGTTTACCTTGGCGGTATTTATCCTGCGTGAGCGACAACGGAACCGCGTCTGAGTCGTAAGCCTTCCTTTTAATCTGATCAATATACCAATCGGTATTTAAGAGACTAAGATTTACTACCCTTACGTCGGTACGAACGCCTTCAACCTCCTGCGCGTACCAAAGCGGGAAAGTATCGTTATCGCCGTTGGTAAAGAGGATGGCATTCTTCTTACACGACTGCAAGTAGTTGATGGCATAATCGCGGGCAGTGTAGCGGTGCGAACGGTCGTGATCGTTCCAGCCTTCTTTGGCCATAATTCCGGGAACGGCAACCAAACAAACTGCAGTGACGATAGCAGGCGCAGCCACACTGGATACAAACTGTTTTAAACGCTCATAAATGGCCACAACCCCCAAACCAATCCATATAGCAAAAGCGTAAAAGGATCCCGCAAAACCATAATCGCGTTCGCGTGGCTCGTTGGTATATTGATTTAGGAAGAGAATAATGGCAATACCGGTGAAGAAAAAGAAAAGACTTACCACAGCGAAGTCATTTTTATTGCGGCTAGCCTGAAAAAACAAACCGATGAGCCCCAGAATTAAGGGCAAAAAATAAAACGAGTTATTCGCATAGTTATTAGAAAGACTAGCTGGCATGGTGGACTGCTTACCCAGACGGGCATCATCAACAAAGTCGATTCCGCTTTTCCAACCGCCCTCGTAAGTGGGTTTTCCCTGACCCTGGATATCGTTCATACGGCCAATGAAATTCCAAGCGAAATACCTGAAATACATAAAGCCCAATTGATAGGTAAAAAAGAATTTGAGATTTTGACCGAAACTTGGTTTTTTATCTTCGGGGCCCTTGATGTTTGCCCATGATTTATAACCACGAATGTGGTGTCCTTGCGATGACCACATGCGCGGAAAGACGGTACAATAAGCGGGATCGTACACCGGCTCTGAATTATCCTTTTCGGAAGCCACCATGATGTACTTACCGGTCTTTTTATCGGGCGCATACACTGCCTTGCCGGGCTTGTAATCTACCACCTGAGCATTGTAATACTGCCCGTAAACCAAAGGACGCGTGCCGTATTGCTCACGATTGAGGTAACTGAGTAAGGTAAACACATTCTCAGGATTGTTTTCATCCATGGGCGTATCGGCCGATGAGCGAATTAAAATCATCCCGTATGAAGAATACCCAATAAGCATAACGGCAATGCACATGGTTAGCGTGTGTGCCATTTGAAAGGCATTTTTGCGAACCAGTAATAAGTAAGCCACAATACCGGTCATGATTAATCCAAACACGAAACCCGCAGTTAAAAAGAGCAATAAACCCAAAGCCACCGTGGTATGTTTCTCTTTGCGCTGCATCGAAAAACGAATGCTTAAAACAATGAGGGTAACCAAGGTTACACAATACATAAGTGCACCGGTGCCAAAGCCCATACCCAAGGTATTGGTGAACATAAGTTCAAAACTGGCGGCAGTACCCACTACTTTTGGGATGAAGGCAAACTGCACAAAACCCAGCAGTAACATTCCTATAAACGCCGTTGCAATAACCCCAACACGACTCACTTTAAAGCGACGGAAGTAATAGATGAACGCCAGGGCGGGAATAGCGAGTAAGTTAAGTAAGTGAACACCAATTGAAAGCCCCATGAGGTAAGCAATTAATATAATGTATCGGTCGGCATGAGGCTCGTCGGCTACTTCCTCCCATTTTAACATCGCCCAGAAAACAATTGCCGTAAAGAAAGAGGATAATGCGTAAACCTCCCCTTCCACTGCCGAGAACCAAAACGTATCGGAGAAGGTGTATGCCAAGGCACCGACCAAACCACTGCCAAAAATGGCGATCAATTGCGAAGTAGAATAATTACCATCTACCACCTTAAATACCTTGCGTGCCAAATGGGTAATGGTCCAGAATAGGAACAGAATAGACCCTGCCGAAGCGAGTGCCGAGAGCAGGTTCATCATTAAAGCCACTTTCGACGTATCGCCAAACGCAAAGAGCGTGGCAATGCGGCCTACAATCATAAACAGCGGTGCTCCGGGCGGGTGACCAATTTGTAACTTATATGCGGTGGCAATAAACTCGCCGCAGTCCCAAAAAGAGGCGGTAGGCTCTACCGTCATGCCATAGGTATAGAAGGCAATGGCAAACGTAAGCCATCCCAAAACATTGTTCGTCAACTTGTACGATTTCATAAGCAGCTAATCGAGAATAAAAATGCTAATTATTGCAAGCGAAAATAGAAAAGATGTACGAAACAATATGTACATCGCATCAAAGTTATGAGCATTATGGCTTGAAAAAAAAGA
>JBKCHQ010000040.1:0-34484 GCA_046302715.1 Bacteroidia bacterium
AAAAGTTGTGGTACCGTTGAAGACATTGCCCCCAAGACTTTGGTTGTTTCCTGCACCAGATTTGGTGAAGCTTGCCGTGCCATTGAATGTAGTACCATCCAAAAAGAGCTGGGGCGCTGAAAAAGTAACGTTTGCATTAAAAGTACAACCAGTTTTAAGAGAAAGAGATGCTGTTCCAGTAAGTGTTAGCGACTGAGCCGTAGTTCCAGATTGTGTTAAGTTGCGTAAGAATAAATCGCCTATTGAAAATCCGCTGCCTCCAATTTGAAGTAATTTGGCAGAGGCAAGGGTTGACGATCCACCACCTTGACCAAAACGAATCCCTGGGCTCGTACCTGTTGAAGTAAATGTAATGTCCCCTTCAAATGAATTACCCGCAGCCGCATGTGCTGCCGATATCCAACCTAAACCAGAGTTGGTGAAGCTTACATTTTGTTTATAGCTATCGGGATTAACATTGGCTAGTATAATTTCTCCAGAACCGGTATTGGTTAATGAAAATGTACTGTTGAAACTATTACCACCTGATGAGGTTACGTTACCCGAACCAGTTTTGGTAATACTTACCGGATTATTAAAGGAACTACCATTAAATGAAACTGAAGCACTATTTGTATTAACGTTTACATTAAATGTAGTGCCCGAGAAAATAACAGTACCTGAACAACTTAATGCTCCATTATTAATGGATCCGCCAACAAAATTAGCCGAACCTTCGATGGTCATCGTAAATCCACCTAAATTGAGAGAGCCTGAATTAATGGTGAAATTGTTCAGCCCTGAAATCTCCACAAAAGTAGGATTGAATGTTCCGCTTTGTATAGTAACGTCATCTCCTATATTGGGTGTACCCGATGAAGGAGACCAGTTGGCTGCATCGCCCCAGTCGGTCGAAACACCGCCAATCCAGGTGTAGCTTGTAGCATTTAAAAAGCCGGGCAAAGCTAAAATCCCCAACAAGAACAATCCTCTAAGGGTTGACATTTTAATAAGTTTGAAGTATAATGTTTTCATGAGCAAATTTTTTCTGCGATTTATCTGCTTCTAATACTATAATAGCAGCCCAACAGTTACCCGATTTTCGTGCAGGCAGCGTGCTGTTCTTACCGATGTAAGAATATTCTATTAAAATACTATGCAATAATACTATGTGCTGATAATCAGCGCATGACGCCGAATTTGTGCAGAACAACTAGCGTAAGAAAATGCGCTAAAAGGTATCCGTTGTGCGTATCGTTATAGGATGAGCTCCAAGATCAAACCTTTGGCTCAAATTAATAATGAAGAATTACAGATAAAATGGAGTGTGAACCTTAAAAAGTAAGAGCGATAACGTTTTAATGCCCAGCAACGGGCTCAACCCAGCGCCCATTTTCTTTGATGAGATCAATTAGCTCATCCACCGCAAACTCCGATTCCACGTTGCGTTTTACCACTTCCTTGCCTTTGTATAAGGTTATTTTTCCAACTCCTGTGCCTACATAACCAAAATCGGCATCGGCCATTTCACCCGGGCCATTTACTATGCAGCCCATGATGCCAATTTTTAATCCTTTTAAATGATCGGTGCGTTTGCGAATTTTTGCGGTAGTTTCCTGCAAATCAAATAAGGTACGGCCACAACTTGGGCACGAGATATATTCCGTCTTTGAAATACGCGCACGCGCAGCCTGTAAAATTCCAAATGCCGTTTGATTCTGGAATTTCTGTCTTCCCGGCTCTCCAGCCTGAGCAAGCCAAACTCCGTCAATCAGTCCGTCGCTGAGCAAAGCGCCTGCATCGGTAGCCGCTGCAAGTTGAAATACATCTTCTGTACCCGCAGGGTATATCCCTTTAAAAATAACTGGCACATCAGCCCCGCTACACATTAATTCAACTAAGGCTCGCCGAACATCCGGCATTCCATGCACATTATTAGAATACACGATCAACACGCCATTAGGAAGCTCTTTCAGTTTTAAAATCAATGTTTGATTGATTTCAGAGGCCTCGGTTTCAACAAAATTGGCATCAGGCGAAAAATTACCGTCATGTTTAAGAAAATCCTCTTTCGGAAAAAGTGGATAGCATTTATGTAATTCAGATGTCCAGTTCTTGTAATCGCACATTACCGACAAGGTTCCCGGTAGTTCAAACGGCAATGCTCCTGAAGGATGATATATAAAATCACAGGCCTGGTCGGTAATGTTCCATTTATCAAGAGGTACCGAATAGTTATAGCCAACTCTGAATACCTGTGACGCCTTACTTAATGGCTCGTCAGAAAAATCGGAGATAACTACGGGCACATGATCATGACCAATATTTAATACCGTATTCGATTTTCGACGGGTAAACTCAAACGGGTGAATAGGCCATTGTTTGCTCGGCTCAATAGCCCGATGTGGAGCGCGTTTTGAATAACGTGCCACGAGTGCCTGAGCTACTGGGATTTCAAATTCTGGATCTTCTGTTAGCGACACCCGAACCGTATCGCCTAAGCCGTCTTCCAGCAAGGTGCCAATGCCCACCGCCGATTTTATGCGTCCATCTTCGCCTTCGCCCGCCTCGGTTACGCCTAAATGCAGAGGATAATTCATGCCGCATTCCATCATTCGGTTAACCAGTAAGCGGTAAGCCTGAATCATCACCTGGGTATTTGAGGCCTTCATCGAAAGCACGATGTTATGATACTGCTCTTCCTCGGCAATTTTTATGAATTCCATGGCCGATTCTACCATGCCAAGGGGGCTATCGCCGTAGCGGCTCATAATTCGGTCGGATAAGCTTCCGTGATTGGTGCCTATCCGCATGGCGGTGCCGTATTCCTTGCAAATCTTTACCAAAGGAAGAAACCGTTCTCGAATCCGTTCAAGTTCAGCTTGGTATGCAGCGTCGGTGTATTCGATATTTTCGAACTTCTTTTTATCGGCATAATTACCCGGGTTGACACGTACTTTTTCTACCAGACGTGCCGCCAGTTCAGCAGCATTGGGCGTAAAATGGATGTCCGCCACCAGTGGAGTGTCAAATCCCGCTTTTCGAATTTCGGCTTTAATAATTTCCAGATTTTGGGCTTCCTTAATGCTGGGGGCCGTAATTCGCACCAGTTCACATCCTGCTTCGATCATTCTAATGGACTGCGCCACGGTAGCTGCCGTATCAAGCGTATCGGTGGTGGTCATGGATTGCACCCTAATTGGGTTTGCCCCTCCCATCTTTAAAGCACCAATGGATACCTCGCGGGTAACAAAACGTTGGTAAGTCGTGGTGGATTCGCAGTAACGCAATGCAGAATAATCGGGATACATGGTATGAACGTATTTCGACAAAAGTACATTCTTACAACCGATTTAGCACGGATTTGTTTTACATGCCGAGGCTACTGGCAGATAAATCGAAACTGCTTTACAATTCTTCCCTTATTGCGAATTACTGCCAAATAAATGCCCTTTCGCATTGAAATTAATGGAAAAACGGTCTGATTTAAAAGTCCCTGCTGCAGCATACGCCCGCTACCATCTAAAATGGTAATTTCTGAACCTGCAGGGGGCGACATATTGAACACCAATTGTCCATTCACCGGATTTTCGAGAAGGTTAAGCTCATCTGCTTTTTGAGCAATAGGGGATGCAGCGTTCAAGCCCAGAATGAAAACCGTGTCAACAACGGTGCTGTTTAATTCGCTGGGATCGGCCGCCATTGAAGGCCAAATCACTACGGTATTACCCCCCTCAATGAAGAAATCAGGAGTAATATCTATGGGCACCTCGAAACCACGTGTTTGTTGTGGAGCAAAAAATTGCAAGGTATTGGTAAACCCACCCAATGGAACAACAATAGAATCATTGCTGGCATTGCGAAACATGAGCTGAAGATTACCCACTCTACTGTCGGCACCTATATTTTTAACGCTAAACTGGACCGAAATCTGAGAAAAAAGAGTTAACGTGTCAGGCAGTGCATAGCTTTCTAGCGCCAATTGAGCTTTTCCATGCATACTCATAAACAGACAAAGACTCAGAAAAAGTCCGTTTATTCCTCTATTTATATGTCTGCTTGGCGTACTCATGTTAAATTGTTAGTCAAATGTAAATAAAGCAAATGGAATGGTGTAAAATAATATCGTATTTTTCTTACCCGTTCAAACAGTGATTTATATGGATGTACTTTCTCAAATTGCGGAATCTATGAATAAAGAAGAGCTTAGGTTTTACAAACTTTACGCCCTTCGCCAACAGGATAATTCAGATCGAAAAGACATTCAGTTGCTGGATGAGTTGCGCAAAAATCCTCAAAATGGGGAAGCACGCTTTATGAAGAAATTTTATCCGGCCGATATGAGAAATGCCTATTATCGGTTAAAAAACAGGCTTATCGAAGAGCTTAACCGCTCGCTTGTGTTGCAGCACGGACTCGACGAGGATTTATTGGCCATTCACCAGCTGCTGCAATCGGTACGAATATTCAACGGTAAAAACCGCTTTGAGTTGGCACTACATTTTTTGAAAAAAGCCGAACAAAAGGCGTTGAAAAACGAAAATCACGAATTGCTGGATATCATTTACAGCGATTTTATAAAGCTTTCGCACGAACTACTTACCATTGATCCCGAGCGTTACGTGCAGCTTCGAAAAGAGAACTCGGCCAATTTGGCAAAAATTCGCGAACTCGACGATTTATTGGCCATTGTTTCGTACCGATTGAAGGTGAGCCAGAATTTTGGCGACAAGCAAAACTCCTTGCTCGATTTACTCGAACAAACACTAAATTCAGTTTCGGATGATGCCAAGCTACTACAATCTTCGCGTTTCCGATTTAAAATGTACAGCCTGGTAAGCCAGTTATTGCTGCAAAGGCAAGATTATGTCTCGCTGGAGCAATATTTAACGCATACGTATGAAGAATTCTCACGCGAAAATCTGTTCAACCGAAACAATCATGAAACCAAGCTTCAAATGCTTACCTATTTGGTAAACAGCCTCTTTAAAAACGGAAAAACGAAAGAGTCGATTGCTTTTGCAGAAACGCTCCACGACGCTATGAAGGAGTTTGGGCAGCTTTATTACCAACGCTTTGAAGTGTTTTACTATAACGCATTAGTCAACAATTATTCGACCTTCGACATTCCTAAAGCCATCGAAATTCTTAACAACTTACTTAAAAATCCCAATCTTAAAAAGGTTCCGTTTTACGAATTGTTTATTTACTTGAATCTTGCTACAAGTCATTTTGATTTAAAAAACTACGGCCTAGCCATTCGCCAATTAAATAAAGCGGTTTCAAGTGCATCGTATTCAAAAGCCGATGCAGCACTTAAATTTAAAATTGCCGTGGCAGAACTAATTATTCGTTACGAAATGGGCGACTTTGATTTTTGGTTGTACCGAAGAGCGCAAATTGGCAAGGAATTTCAGGATATTATACATTTAGAGGAGAACAAGAAGGACCAGGAACTCTTGAAAATTTTGGATTATGCCGTTGCCGAGCCTGACGGAATTAAATCAAAAAAATCGAGAACTTTAATTGATCTATTTGAGCAACATTGGTCCGATAAAAATTCTGAAGGCGAGATTATACGTTACACATACTGGATTAAAGAGAAAGTAAAAAAATGAATTTTATATACCTCGATTATAACTCCACAGCACCCTTACGTGCTGAGGTTCTCGATGCAATGATGCCGTTTTTAACCGAAAAATTTGGTAATCCAGCGGCTAAAAATTGTGCCTATGGAAGGCAGGCCGCCATCCAGTTAGAAGAAGCCCGAAAAAGAGTTGCCTCGGTATTTAACGCCGCACCCGAAGAATTGATTTTTACCTCTGGCGCTACCGAGTCGCTGAATATGGCTATAAAGGGAATTGCCCAAAATTTTGGAGCACATAAGCGACATATTTTGGCATCGCCAACCGAGCACAAGGCGGTTTTGGCTACATTAGAATTTCTCAAAAATTATGGCTTTACGGTAGAAATGCTGCCCGTAGATACAAACGGGCTTCCCGACCTTGAATACCTGGATCGAAAAATACATTCAGAAACATTGATGGTATGTATCATGCATGCCAATAATGAAACCGGAGTTATCCATCCAGTAGAGGGAATAAAAGCCATAATGAAATCAAAGGATTGTTTTTGGATAAGCGACACCTGCGCCTCAGCAGGTAAAATGCAGGTTGATTTTAACGAATTGGGGGCCGATTTTTGTGCACTCTCTGCACACAAATTTGGCGGGCCTAAAGGTATTGGACTTCTTTATATCAAGAAAAAGAAGGGAAAGCCGAGTTTGCCTCCGCTTATTCATGGGGGCGGTCAAGAATTTAACATAAGATCGGGTACGGTTAATGTAGCTGGTGCCGTTGGGTTGGCTAGTGCTATAGAGTTAGCCATAAGCGAGTTAGAAGATTCTCATAAGCACCTAACCCAATTAAGAAATCAACTTGAATTTGATTTACAAAATTTAGGCGCGCAAATTATCGGAAAGCAAAATCTACGGTTGAGTAACACTACGTTTTTCAGAATTCCTGAAATACCGGCATCCAAAACCATTAAAAAATTAACAGGGATAAGTGTTTCAACCGGTTCTGCCTGTCATTCGGGGAACAATGAACCCTCGCATGTAGCACTAGCCTTGGGATACTCCAAAAAAGAAGCACAAGAATGCATTCGCATCAGTATGGGCCATGAAACCACAATAAAAGAAGTCGGGCAAGTTGCCCGACTTCTTTCGCTCAAAACAGAATAATCAGGAACCAACAGTTACATTACTTTAATCAAATATTCTTTAAACTCTTCACGGAGTGGGTAAAACAACTTTTGAAATGTATCCATTTCGTTTTTAATCTTCTCTGGGGACTCATGACGGCGATGGTCTGAAGCCGTTTGATTCTTTTTTACCTCATCGGTAATAATATCTTCCAGCCGCATAATTTCGCCATGCAAATCATCTAAATGCGCCTTTTGTATGATGGCCTGATTTTGAAAATGTTCTAAGCGCGAGAGCACCTCTTTACCGGTATTTTTAGAGGCTATTTCAGCCATGCGGTTTTCCATTATTTTAATTTCATCGCGATAGAACTGAATTAGATTAAGCCATTCGCGGTTGCTACGGTGTATATCCGTTATTAGAGCTGTTTTAAACATAGGAAATTCTTTACCTCAAAGTTGAGCTAAGAAAATCGACTATTATATGACCGAAATCAGTCTTTACAATGATATTGCTTAATGGAGTATAATTATGGCAAATGAATAAGTTCTTCGGACATTGCCTCAAGCATAATTTTTAATTTACTTTTTAAACGTCTGAAATAATAAATAGGCACCAAAGCCAAGAATAACAGCGCCTGATAATTTGTTAATACCATCAAGTATGGAGCGTTTGAGCAAGGGTTTTAGCTTTAATGCCAAATATACTTTTGCTACATCAAGACCAAAATACGTAAGCAACGTAGCAAGAAAATAAATTATTATTAAAGATTTGCTTCCTGAAAATGTAGTGAACGCAAGCGATGTTGCAGCAAACCAAATAAATAATACGGAGGGATTCAGTAGGTTCATCATAAACCCCTTTAGCACGGCACCCGCCAAACCTTTTCGTGTAGGAGCAATCGGTGTTACGGAAACTTCCTCGGTTACATATTTCTTTTTAAAGAACGGAGCCAACCCAAATCCTAACAAAAGAATACCGCCAGCTAGTCCGATAATAAACCGATACTGCTCATTACCCATTATAAAACTTGCCCCCCAAAATGCCAGGAATATGTAAAATAAATCGCTGAGTAATACTCCTAAATCAAACCAGAGTGCTTGTTTTACCCCTTTTTCAATACTCTCCTGTATGAGCGCAAAAAAAACAGGCCCAAATGAAAAACTTAACCAAAGTCCCGCTAAAAAACCTTTTATAATGGCGCCTTCCATAAATTTAGCCAGTGGTTTTAACTTTACTAATAAAGTGTTCCCATTCCAATAGTTGTTCTTTTTTAAGAACACGCGGAAATTTATTCTGGCCGCCCTCTTTGCCCAAAGTGCGCATCCAGTCGTAAAACACCGAAACGGGTATTACTTCCAATTGCATTTCTTTTAATGCAGAGCGGCGTTCCACAGCATAATCGTCATTTAGCCTTTTTAAATTATCATCGAGAGCTGTCCGGAATTTTTCGACATCTACAACATCATTGCATCCGATGAACCACTTATGCCCAAATGTTTTATCGTGCACAAAACCTGAAACGCAGTATTCAGGAACTTCAACCCCCAATAGTGCTGATGTGGCAACTATGGCCTGATTCATATTGTCAACGCTCAAGTGTTCGCCGCACAAACTCAAATAATGTTTGGTGCGTCCGGTTATAATCAACTCACACAATTGTGTGTCGGTGAAACGAACAGTATCACCAATTAAATAGCGCCATGCACCCGCACATGAAGACAGCAAAAGCGCGTAATCAACGCCAGGCTTAATATCTTTAATGGTAAGAGCTTTAGCCTCTTTTAGAGGCATTCCCGATGCATCAAAATGTTCCGAATCAAAGGGGATAAACTCAAAGAAAATTCCATTATTTAACACCAACTCCATCGCTGTTTTGCCCTTATCCGCTTGAAGTGCAATAAATCCTTCAGAGGCTAAATACGTTTCGATGTAATGCAAAGGTTTACGCATCAACTTTTCAAAACTCTTTTTGTACGGCTCGAAAAACACTCCCCCGTGTACATAAATCTGGAGATTAGGCCAAATGTCGTGAATGGTTTCGACTTGATAGTGTTTGATTATCCGTTCAATAGCCAGATGAATCCACGCCGGAACTCCTACAATGATACCAATATCCCAGCTGGGTGCAGCAAGCACAATTTCATCAAGTTTGGCTTCCCAATCACGTTCGCGGGCAATTTTTTTACCAGGTTTATAATGCGCCTGAAACCAAAAAGGAATTTGTGACGCATTAATCCCGCTTAAATCTCCTTCATAGTAACCGCTTCTTTTTTGAAGATCCGTTGAACCTCCCAGCATGAAAATCCCCTTCTCGAAAAGTTCGGGAGGTAAATCGTAATAGGCAAGAGAAAGGATCTGTCGTACCGAGGTTCTGCGGATACTCCTAATCATCGACTTTGTAATGGGAATTTTCTTACTCGGTGCTCCTGAAGTACCCGAACTCAAAGCAAAATACTGCACAGCTCCCGGCCAGGTGATATTCTCCTCTCCGTTAAGTAAGCGATACCACCAATCGCGATGGATAGCGTCATAATCATAAATTGGAACACGCTCCTGAAACAGCTCAAGCGCATTCCCCGAAAGAAGCATCTCATTAAAATTATAGTGCCTCCCAAACTCGGTGTTTTGAGCCTTGCGAAGTAATTTATAAAGTGTGTTTTCCTGTTTTTTTTGAGGCGGTTGTCTTCTTTTAACCCTTGCCAGTGTTTTTTGAAGCGTAATTGCCCGTTTTATTGCTTTTCCGATTAAAGCCATACTCCTTGCAATTTTAACCCATTCGAAGCATTATCAATTCTTTTTCTGTTAAAAATCTAAACTTGCCGCGTGGCAGATTTTTCTTGGTAAGGCCAGCCAAACCTGTTCGATCGAGCTTTACAACATCATAGCCGAGATGCTCGAAAATTCTTCTCACAATTCTGTTTTTACCAGAATGCAGCACTACGCCAATCTCTTTTTTGCTCTCGGTAGATGCCCACGAAATCTCATCCACATGAGCGGGACCATCCTCTAAAACCAATCCTTCGGCAATTCGCTTTAAATCTACAGCCTGTAAATTTTTATCCAAAGTTACATGGTACACCTTGCGCATTTCATGCGAAGGATGGGTAAGCCTTTTAGCCAGTTCGCCATCGTTGGTGAGCAAGAGCAATCCGGTTGTAGCTCTATCTAAACGACCAACGGGATAGAGGCGCTCTCTGCAGGCTTCGCGTACCAGTTCCATTACGGTTTTTCGTCCTTCCGGGTCACTGGCTGTGGTGATGTAATCTTTGGGCTTGTTCAATAAAACATATTGTTTCTTTTCGCGACTTAATGTTTGATCGCCGTATTGAATTTTATCAATGGGGCTTACCCTAAAACCAAGCGTATTTACAACAACCCCATTTACTTTAACCGCTCCACTCAGAATTAGGTCATCTGCCTCTCTTCGGCTGCAAATACCTGCGTTTGCAATGTATTTATTGAGTCTTATTTTCCCGTCCAGCGATTCCAGCGTGGGTTTGCTTTCCTTCTTGCCTTTAGTGAAAACCGCTCTTTGTTTAGGCACAAAATCCGGCACAAAACCATCAGAATACTGTCCTTTTTTTCCTCTCGAGTGTTTCTTTTTATTGAGCTCATCCTGAAATTGCTCAGGATCCAGCCATTCGCCTTCTGATTTAAAGCGTTCGGTTCTTGTTGAAGGCTTACGATCTAATGAACGGTCAGATTTTGTGTAGTTCCCTCGCGCTGGTTTGCGCTCTTCATAACCTCCACGTTTAGGCTGTCGTTCGAAAGCTGGTTTTACCTCATCGCTCTTGCGATAGCGCGAAGATGGCGATTTGTCTTGCGTACTTTCGTCGGTTCTTGGTCTTCTGGGGCGTTTGGCCTTTTCACCATCTTCGGTCGAAAATTTTCGCTCAGTACCATACGCTGATGTTTTTCGGCTGCGTGTTTCCTTAAACCCTTCTCCCTCCTTAGAAGATTCGCTTCTTCGTGTTCTGGGTCTATCAGAATCATCTCTTGAAAATTTTCGTTCAGCTCCATAATCCGATGATTTGCGGCTCCGTGTGCCCTTAAACCCTTCATTATCCTTTGGGAATTCACTCCTTCGGGTTCTAGGCTTGTCGTTATCGTCTCTGGAAAATCTGCGTTCTTCTCTTGGCTCCGAGGGTTTTCGATTACGTGAGTCGCTAAATCCCTCTCGTTTCTTAGGAGCATCATCGTTACGGGCCGAGGATTTTTTTTCTCGGTCGAATTCTCTTTTGGCAGGACGTTTTTCATCACCACCCTCGCGTGGCGGACCAAATGAAAAATACTTAGGCGTACTTTTCGCGGGTTTAACGCTTCGGTTTTCGGAGCTATTTGGGTGTTCACCCTCGTCTGATTTCTTACTCCTACGTGGTTTGTCTGATTCTTTTCCAGCCATTATTTTATCCTATAAGAGGCAAATGTAAGGTTTTTGCCCTTAACATTTAGTCAAACGGACTAAAGGCCCGCTCAATGTGCCTTAATTCGAAGCCGTTGGAATTAAACACAATGGAAATAATATCAAAGCGTGTTTCCATGTGGACATTCGCCTTGATGATATATGCTTCGGCCGCATTCACCAGCAAACGTTGTTTTTTAAGTCCTACCTGCTCATAGGGCATTCCGTATTTTTTATTCTTACGGGCTTTAACCTCTACAATAATAAGTAGATTCGAATTCTCGGCAACGATATCAATTTCCTCAAATCGGTTTTTCCAATTGCGTGCTAAAATGGTAAAGCCTTTATCTTTGAGAAAGGCGACGGCAAGACGTTCTGCTTGCTGACCTAAAATGAGGTTGCTCGGTGCCAAGAGATCGAATAATCAACCTAAAATTAAGCTGCGGCTTCGAAGGTTTAAGAGCGCTCCCTAATTAATTATTACAGATTATGTTGATAAATTCTACACTCGGGCTAGGCACTTCGTTGCCTTACCACTTCATAAAGTACCAAACCGGCAGCCACCGAAACATTCAACGATTCGGTCTGTCCAAGCATAGGAATTTTAACGAGTTCGTCGCATTTTTTGAGATATTCGGGACTTATGCCGGTTTCTTCCGATCCCATCAAAATACAAATGGGCCCCGATAAATCGGTATCGTACAATACGTTCTTCGCTTTTTCTGAGGCTCCTGCAATACGAATGCCTGAATTTTTTAAGTACTCTAGCGTGTCTTTTAAGTTCATCGAACGTATTACAGGCAAGTGCATTAAGGCTCCAGCAGATGTTTTAACCGCATCGCCTCCTATTCGGGCACTTCCGCGTGCAGGAATAATAATGGCATCGGCACCAGCGCACTCTGCAGAACGACAAATTGCACCAAAGTTTCGCACGTCGGTAACCCTATCGAGCACCATTAAAAAAGGATCGCGCCCTTGTTCAAAAACTCGTTGAAGCACTTCCTCCAATGGTTGAAATTCAACCGGCGATAAAAATGCAATTAATCCCTGATGTGCCTTACGTGTTAATGCATTTAGTTTTTCTTTGGGCACCGCTTGAAGCGGAATCCCCAAGGCTTCAAGCTGTTTTTTTATGGCGCTTATCTGCGGCGAATGCAATCCGTGCTGCATCAACACTTTATCTATTTCTTTTCCTTTTTCGAGGGCTTCCTCCAAAGGGTGAATACCAAATATAAATTCGTCCTTACTCTTGTGGTTCTGGTTCATTGTCGTCGGTAGAATCTTCGTGTGTGTTAAATTTTGGGCCCAGTTTTTTGCTGTTGGCAATTCCCAGTTTTCGCATTTCTTCTGCCTTACGCACCAGATTGCCGTTTCCGGTATGCAATTTTTTCACCGCATCGTCATACGTCTTACGGGCGGTATCCATCTGTGCCCCCAGTTTTGTCAAATCGTCGGTAAAGCCTACAAATTTATCATATAAGTCGGCTCCCTTACGTGCAATTTCGAGCGCATTTCGATTTTGATATTCCTGTCGCCAGATACTCGAAATGGTTCTCAAGGTGGCCAATAATGTCGTAGGACTTACTAGTACAATATTGCGGTCAAAGGCCTCCTGAAATATGGCAGGCTCAGCTTGCACCGCCAAAGCAAAGGCAGGCTCAACCGGGATGAATAACAACACAAAATCGAGGCTATTAAGATTATGTAAATTTTGGTAGTTCTTGGCCGACAATCCTTTAATATGTCCGCGAAGCGAAGCAATATGTTCTCTACAAGCCTGATGTGCCCGGTCGCTATCGTCTTCAGACGAAAATCTTTCATAGGCTACTAACGAAACCTTTTAATCAATAACTATATCCTTTGATTCGGGCAGTCGAATTATAACATCGGGCTGCAGGCGGTTGCCATCGTCATCGGCATGCGAAGCCTGAATGCTGTACTCCCGATCTTTCACCAAGCCCGATTTCTCCAGCACCGATTCCAATATAAATTCGCCCCAATTGCCCTGTGCTTTATTGTCGCCTTTCAGTGCTTTAGTGAGATTTTCGGCTTCCTTGCTCATTTGCACATTCAGCTGCTGCAAATTGTTGAGCTGTGTCAACAGCGCTTCGTTCTTTAAAAGTCCCTCCTTATGAGAATCTTCAACTTTCTTTTCAAATTCGCCCAGTTTTTCACGGAGTGGTTTTAATATGGCGTCCATGTTTTCTCGGTTTACCTCGGTAAACTTTTTACTTTTTTCTTCCAGGAGTTCGCCCGCCAGATTTTTGAATTCATGCTGGAATCGGCCCTGTATTTCTTCCAACTCGGCTTTTTGGGTTTCCAGTTTTTCGTTCAGTGCATCGGCATGCCCTTTCCACGTTGCTGTGGATGCAATGCTTTGGCTAAGTTCGTCGCGAACCTCACTCATTTCTTCCTTCAATTTTTCGTAATCCTCATTACGTTGTTGCAGTAATTGTTGAGCGGCCAAATGCTCCGCACTTAACTTTTGCAGTTCAATTTGCTCGGGGGAAGTGCGCGATTGGCTTCGCGACTGGGAATAAAAAAATCCGATTAAAATGCCTACAAGCACCCCACTCAATAACATTAAATAGTCCATAAATCAGTGATGTTTAAATAAGGCCAAAAGGTAGGTAATTTAAACAGCTCTAAAAAAGCGAAGAAATTCCAAAATGGATCTTTGCGCTGCGTACCTGTGGTGTTTGACCAAACTGACTTCCTAGCGCATAACTAATAGTGAAGATGCCCGCCTTGGTTTCAAAACTAATTCCAGCCCCCAGACCGTAGGGCGTGTCACTAATGCTGCGGTTAACGGCATAATTTTCATACCAGGCAGCATTTGTAAACAGAAACAGAAAGGAATTCTGCTCCAGCAAATACCGATACTCAACATTTAAAATACTGAATGAAGAAGCAAAGATGCTTTCTTCGTCAAATCCCCGAAGGCTTGACACACCCCCAATGCGGTAAAGCTCATTTTCAAAGAGTGATGTGGCATTTAAATACGCTGCGTTGGCTCCGATATTCAAGGTAGATTGTCTAAACAAAGGGATGAACCAATCGAAATCGGTATAGGCATTTACTTGCAGCGATTTAGTTGGAAAAGCCTCCGATTCTCCTTCAGCTGTAATCGAATTGGGATTAATCTTACGGGTTCCTACGCCGCTTTTTACCAATAGTTTTATGCCTCGGCGTGGGTTCCAACGGTAATCGAGTCGGGTAAAATTAAATTCAAGTCCATAGCTGGTTGACTTTACATCACTATAATCAGGCAATCCATTAGTATTGGAGCTTAGGCCCGAAGGCAACAGCGAAGAAATGCGTTGCTCTACAAAAGCCTTTAAATAGTCGGTTCCGCTTAGCAGATATTGAACGCCAATACCCTGAATTATATTGAGAAAGGTGGAGTCGCGCTTAAACAGATTAAATTGACCGTCGAGTCCGAAGGGCAGCTGAAAAATAAACGGCCACGAAGCTTTAATGGCCAAGCTTTGTGTTGAGGGCTGCAAGCGTTTCCAATCCAAATCAAAGGCCTCGGCACGACCCAATGCATTACGCAATTTTAAGTTGGCCTCCCCGGTTATCAATAAACGATTTTCGTTACCTGTATTGGGTAAAAAACCTATCATGCCGCTAAAATTGGAAGCTTTACGGGCGTTCAAATGCATGCGTAAAAGTGCCGACTCTTCCAGAAAAAAAACTTCGGCTGGCTTAGTCTGCGTTATAAATGGCAGCTCGTTAAGACGGCTTTTCAGCCTTGACAGTGCCTGCTCATTATAGGCATCGCCGGGCTTAATTCCAAGATAATTGTATAGGTAGGATTTACTGATGCGGGCATTCCCACGCCATGTAACACTGTCGTAAACGATTTTGTTACCGGATTTAACATTAATGGATGCATGTAAGGTATTTGATTCCTGTCGAATACTATCTAATTGTAGGGCCGCAAAAGGATATCCGTTATTCTCATACCAAACGAGGCTACGTTCCAGTACTGTGGCCGCTTTTTCGAATTTTAGCTCTGTATTACGGAAGTTTCGCGATCGATAATTGGCAAACCTCAAAGCCTCATCAGACGCATTTCCCTTCGACAATGCTACCCAGGTATATATCTTTCCTTTATTTAACCAATAGATGAGGGTATCGTTTGTTTTATTCATGCTGTCTATGCTTGCAGCCAGATAGCCTAAGCGGTAAAATTCATTAAGCACATTTGAGATTTCTTTTTCGGCGGCTGCCGGCGAATTAACCCTCTTTGACTTTAGCGGTTTGCTAAAACCTGTTTCGTAAAGCATTACATTTATTTGTTGGGCAAAAACAAAGGCCGGCCCCAACAAAAGGAAGATTAAGATGGATCGAAAAAAGCACATTAAAGAGGCCAATGGATGGGTTGTTTGCCTTGATCAATCAAAATTTTATTGGCTTTGGTAAAGTGACGGCATCCCCAAAAGCCCGTATAAGCTGATAAGGGAGATGGGTGCGGCGCTTTTAATACAAAATGCTTTGAAGTGTCGATAAGCTTTTCTTTGCCTTGTGCCGGCTTGCCCCACAAGAGAAATACCACTCCTGCATTGTTTACCGAAACGGTACGAATTACTTCGTCGGTAAATTGCTCCCAGCCTCTACCTTGATGCGATGCTGCAGCACCAGACCGCACCGTAAGCGAGTATTTAAGAGTAAGACACCTTGGCGAGCCCATGGCGTTAAATCGCCACTGCCCGAGAGCGAAAACCCCGTATCGCTTTCTATTTCCTTAAAAATATTTACCAGCGATGGAGGCAAACGAATCCCATCAGCTACCGAAAAACACAAACCGTTAGCTTGCCCAGGCCCATGATAAGGGTCCTGCCCTACGATTACCACCTTTACATCGTTTAATGGAGTGGCATTGAATGCCGCAAATATTTGAGGGCCGGGTGGAAAAATGTTAAATCGCGTGCGTTCTTCTACCAAAAACTCTTTGAGCATGGAAAAATAAGGTTTGCTAAATTCTTCGGCGAGGGCTTTTGCCCACGAGGCCTCTATGGCTACTTGCTTTATTTCCATACTCATTATTGAACAAATATAAGACGGCAGCTAACGCCTTATGAAAATTATTTTTTCATAAAACATATAATCCACGTAACAAATATGTGATGGATGCCGTTCTAAAGTCATGTTTTGAAAATACGTGTTAATTTTTCATGATTTTTTTTGTTCCGTGTTGTAATAATGTAAAATGTTTACCTTCGCACTTGTTGATTAATGATCATGTATAAAGCATCAATAGCCCTATTTTTAGTCGGTATATTTTTATGCACCCTAAGCAGTTGTAGGGCAAAAAAAGTGGATTGTCCTGCATATGGGAAGGTTAATCAACTAGAAACTACTGGCCAACAAAATTCCTGATGCCTGTTCAATGGAAACCCCTTTGTACGGTTTCTGACTTGGAAACAGCTGTTTACCAATCATTTGATTCCGAACATCGTTACGTTTTTATCTTTAAACATTCAACGCGCTGCAGTATTTCACGTATGGCCTTGGATCGGCTTGAGAGAAGCCTCAAGGCTAATGAACCTGCTTATTTTCTCGATTTGTTAAACTATCGTGAATTGTCAAATCTCATTTCGGAACGCTTTTCAGTGCAGCATGAATCTCCGCAGGTGCTAATTATCAAGAATGGCGAATGCACCCTTCACGCATCGCACAATGCCATCACCGCAGATTTATTTTCCTGATTAGTATTTAAATATTATATCCTGCTCCACATCGGGATGCAGACTCAACGCAACGGGACAGGTTTTTGCCGCTCGCTCCAAAATTTGTTTCTGATGATCGTTGGGTTCGATAGTCCAACCGTGAAATTTAATTTCAATTTTACTGATGCGACGTGGGTTTGAGGCCATGTGTTTGGTAACATCCGCCTTTAAGCCGTCCAGATTTATGGAGTGGGTTTGCGCTGCGATGCCCATTATAGTCATCATACAGGCCGACAAAGCCGCACAAATCGAGTCAGTAGGACTAATAGCTTCGCCACGACCTTGATTATCAGTGGGTGCATCTGTAATTATGATTTGGCCTGAAGCGGCGTGCTTTTGCTCAGTTCGCAAATTGCCTAAATAGCGTGAGTGAATAGTAGCCATCTAAAATCAGGTTTTTAATGTGTGTTTAAGTGTATCTTTGAGGCTCTGCGAAGGTAATATGGTTTTCCGCTTTTTTATATGTGTTTTGGGGATTATTGCTGCAAAGACACTGTGCGCTCAAAACGTAACAGGAGTGGAAGAAACAGGAATTCTCTACAAACATACCCGTTCTGTTGGTTTGTTTATCCATACCCGAGGTTTTGGCGCCAACTATCGTTTTGGTGTTAATGAAACAGGATATAGGTCGGCTCAATGGGATTTTGCGCTATTTACGATGCGGCATCCCAAGGAGATTCGCTCCGTAAACCCATTCAGCGATAATGCCGGCGGATACGTTTACGGCAAGTTAAATAGCCCGATTTTTTTACATACCGGATGGGGTAAACGATTTATTTTAGATGCAAAAGGCGATAAAGGCGGTATTGAGTTAGGATATAGTCTTTATGGAGGTGTTAGTTGGGCGTTAATTAAACCTGTTTACCTCAACGTTTATTATTTCGACGATAATTTCGGAGTGCGTGAACAAACAGAACGGTATGATCCTCAAAAGCATTATCCCGATAATATTTCGGGAAGGGCTCCTTTCACCATAGGTTTATTCGAGAGCACATTTTCTGCAGGGGCTTATCTAGAGGGAGCCCTGCAATTCGAATTTGGACGCCAACAGAAACAACTCAGAATGATTGAAGTGGGGGCTTCTGCGGATTTTTTAGCCCGTCCACTGCAAATTATGGCCAACAATCCGCAAGAACGTTTGTTTTTTAACCTGTTTATTCGATTGATGTATGGGAAACTCTGGAATCGGTGAAAATACTTCGGGGGGCAGCGCAACAACAGAGCAGCCAGCAAGCCAACAAGCAGAACCACGTCGCAAAAAGCCGGATTGGCTCAGGGTAAAATTGCCCACGGGCCCCGAATATGCCATGGTGCGTAAACTTGTTGATACGCATAAACTACACACCATTTGCGAAAGTGGAAACTGCCCCAATATGGGCGAATGCTGGGGTGCAGGCACGGCGACGTTTATGATTTTGGGAAATATATGTACCCGTTCCTGTGGTTTTTGTGCCGTAGCTACAGGCATGCCCAGCGCAGTTGACTGGCAAGAACCTATGCGGGTAGCCAACTCGGTTAAACTTATGGGTGTAAAACATGCCGTAATAACCTCCGTAGACCGTGATGATTTAAAAGATGGTGGTTCAATCATCTGGAAAGAGACCGTTGAGGCAGTGCGAAAAATGAGCCCAGGAACTACCTTAGAAACTTTAATCCCCGACTTTGCCGGCAAATGGGAAAACCTGCAACGCATTATAGATGTATGCCCCGAAATTGTTTCACACAATCTCGAAACCGTGCGACGCCTCACTCGAGAAGTGCGCATTCAAGCACGATACGACCGTTCGCTCGAAGTATTGAGGCGCCTTAAAGAAGGTGGTTGCCGCACCAAATCGGGCGTTATGCTTGGATTGGGCGAAACAGAACAGGAAGTTTTGGAAACCATTAATGATTTACGCCAAAATGGGGTCGATATTTTAACACTGGGGCAGTACCTGCAACCAACGCCTAAACATTTGCCGGTGGCAGAATTTATACGACCTGAAACTTTCGAACACTATAAATCCAAAGCGCTTGAGGCAGGCTTTAGGTATGTAGAAAGCGGCCCTCTGGTGCGTTCGTCCTATCACGCCGAAAAACATTTATTCTAAAGTGCATCTTTTTTTAAGAAGAAATTTGCGTGCTATTTTTTCATAGTGTAAATTTGACACTTATAAAATTAAACCTATGACATCACCTATTAAAGTTGCGATTAACGGATTTGGCAGAATTGGCAGAATGTCGTTTAGGGCAATGCTTAATAACCCACAGATACAGGTTGTGGCCGTTAACGACCTTACCGATATAGAAACACTGGCACATTTGCTTCGCTATGACTCGGTACAGGGTCGTTTAGAAAATCTGGTAACGGTGAGCAATGGCCATATTCACTGTGGCCAACACACGATTAAAGTGTATTCCGAAAAGGATCCAACGGTTCTTCCATGGGGTGAGTTAGCCATCGATGTGGTTATTGAGTCCACCGGGCTTTATCTTGATAAAGCATCAGCAGGCAAGCATTTAGAGGCTGGCGCCCGCAAAGTTATCATCAGCGCGCCTGCAAAAGAGGATGTACCCACCTTTGTTTTGGGGGTTAACGATCACTTACTTTCGGATACAGATACTATTGTTTCAAATGCTTCATGTACCACTAATTGTGCGGCACCAATGGTAAAAGTACTGGACGAAGCATTTGGTGTTGAGTGGGGTTTGTTGAGCACTGTTCACGCATATACCGGCGATCAGCGCTTGGTAGATGCGCCTCATAAAGACCTAAGAAGAGCGCGTTCGGCTGCATTATCCATAATTCCAACAAGTACGGGAGCAGCAAAAGCTATTGGATTGGTGATGCCGCACCTCAAAGGCAAACTGGATGGCACCGCATTTAGGGTACCGGTGCCAAGTGGTTCCATGACCGATTTTACCATTAAACTTAAAATTCCTGCTGATAAAAAATCAATTAATGAGGCCTTTTATAAAGCTTCTAAAGAACAACTTTCAAAAATATTAGAATATACTTCGGATCCAATAGTGTCCACCGACATTATCGGCAATCCGCACTCTTGTATATTCGACTCGGATCTTACTCTGGTTATGGGAAATACCGTTAAAGTAGTAGGCTGGTACGACAATGAGGCCGGCTACTCAGCGCGTGTTTCAGAGCTGGTGTTAAAAATGTGCGCCTTATAAGACCAAGAAATTCGAGTTTAAAGAGAACCTGTATTTATTTTCTATAGGTTAGTTTGATTTTGGGAAAAGAAGTCCCGGCACTATGCCCGGGATTTCTTTATTTTAGACCTATATTTGTTTTTAAATCCTCACTATGCTCCAACAGGTTGAACGTGTTGATCTGCTGAATATAGGCTTGATGCTGGTTTCTTTCGCATTGGCCTTTTTACTACCCTTTGAACTGTTTTTGTTTGCCTATGCAGTAATGGGTCCGCTGCATTACCTTACCGAGATGGGCTGGCTTAAAGAAAAGGGCTTTTTTACCAAAGGCAAATATGATTATATCGTTTTAACGTGCCTAGTTATTTGTATTACACTGGGATTTTTTAATTACAACGCTTGGTTTAAGGACGCCACCACCAATTTTATTTACTTGGGCTTTGCAGCAGCATGTTTTATGGCATTTATAGGCGACAACACTATTAAAGTAATCGCCTTAATCTTTAGCGTTTTTTCGATACTGGTGGTAAGCAGATGGGATGCATATGAAACCTTATTCGCCATCTACCTCCCTACCATAATACACGTATTTTTATTTACGGGCATTTTCATGCTTTTTGGAGCCTTAAAAAATAGAAGTCGCATCGGCGTTATTGCAGTGGCGTTATTGCCTCTTTTGGGGTCTCTTTTTTTTCTATTTCCTTCAGCGGGAAATCTTTTGGCTTCTGATGATTATATTATAAGCAGCTATGGAGGATTTGCCGAGCTCAATAGAAACATTATTAACCTAACGGGGCTATTGGAATTAAAACCTTTTTCAGAACTAACGGCAAAAGAAAATTTCAATGCGATTTTTCACTCCGAGGCAGGCTTCTCCGTTATGCGCTTTGTGGCTTTTGCCTATACATACCATTATCTTAATTGGTTTTCAAAAACTTCCGTCATTAAATGGCATCGGGTGCCTAAAGTGCAGCTTATGGGTGTTATCGGCATTTGGTTAGGTTCTATTGCATTATATCTATACGATTATTCTGTTGGATTAAAATGGCTTTTTCTTCTTTCGTTTTTGCATGTACTACTCGAGTTTCCTCTTAATTTCGTAAGTTTTACAGGTATTTTTAAGGAAACATTTGCTTTATTTACCCAACGAAAAAGAGCCAATCAGGCTTGAATCAGATGCGAATTATTTTTCTGGGAACTCCCGATTTTGCCGTTGAGGCCTTGAAAGCCATCATTAACTCCGGTTTTAATGTGGTAGCTGTAGTTACTGCGCCCGACAAACCGGCAGGCAGAGGTTTGCAACTGAAGGCATCAGCGGTAAAACAATTTGCAGAAAGCCTTGGAATTCCTATATTACAGCCCCAGAAGCTTAAAGATCCCGATTTTTTGGAGGTGCTAAGAACATATCGTGCCGATGTGCAGGTTGTAGTTGCTTTTAGAATGTTGCCCGAACACGTCTGGAACATGCCTCCTTTGGGAACTTGGAACCTCCATGCATCGCTGCTGCCTGCATATAGAGGTGCAGCACCCATTAATCACGCTTTAATTAACGGAGAAAATATTACCGGTTTAACTACATTTAAGTTGGTACATGCCATTGATGAAGGGGCCATCGCTCTGCAATTGCCGTTAATCATAAAACCCGATGAAACCGCCGGAGAACTGCACGATAGAATGGCCACACAAGGCGGCACACTGTTGTCGGCTACTTTAAAGGCGATAGAAAATAACAATCTAAATTTACTTGAGCAAGGTCAAATCACCGAACAAGAATTACCGCATGCTCCCAAGCTAAATCCTGCCTTTTGTAAAATAAAGTGGACACATAAAGTCCATGATGTACACAATCTAATCAGGGGCCTAAGTCCATATCCAGGAGCCCATTCAACTTTACATAATGGCGAGGATGCCTTAGGCGTTAAAATTTTTAAAGGCTCCATTTCTGAGTTACATTTCCAAAATTTACCTGCAGGTACTATTAAAATCGACCAAAGCAGGCTTTATGTTTCAACAGCCGATTCATGGTACGAACTGCTGGAAATACAGCCTGCAGGAAAAAAACGGATGACTGTAAGGGAATTTTTGCTTGGTTTTAGGATTAAATCAGCACCACATTTTGATTAATTTTATATAAATACAGAGGTAACTTGCGTTAAAACAGCTCTTTAGGGGCTCAGTTATTAACAAAATCGCCAATTTATCAACAAAAACAAGGGTTTCGAGGGGAGTGGGCTTGGAACATATAGGTTTTCCTATAAATTTGCTCAAGAGAACATTTTAAACAATCAAAAACCCTTAAAACAAAATCATCATGAACAAAGCAGAACTCATCGATGCAATTGCTGCGAATGCAGAACTTTCAAAAGTAGATGCGAAAAAAGCGCTTGATGCGTTTATTACCGCTACAACAGGAGCTCTTAAAAAAGGAGATCGTGTTGCTCTTGTAGGATTCGGATCTTTCTCAATTTCTAAGAGAGAGGCTCGTAAAGGCCGTAATCCACAAACTGGTAAAGAAATCAAAATTGCTGCTAAGAAAGTGGTAAAATTCAAAGCAGGAACAGAGCTTTCTGGTAAAGTGAAATAATTTCACTCTACAAACAAAATAAAAGACCCTCCCCTATGGAGGGTTTTTTATTTTTGGGTCATGAATATTTCCCTTTCCAAGCACGATAAAATTCTCCAATTTAATCCAAACAATCCCGCACCGGAAGACGCTAACCTCTTTGGTTTGCCTTTTAATGCCGAAGAGTCAGATATTGTTATTTTGCCTGTGCCCTGGGAAGTTACCGTTTCTTACCAGTCAGGAACGGCTAAAGGTCCTATGGCCATTCTCGAGGCCAGTGCTCAGGTAGATTTGCTCGATTCAGATGTTCCTGATGCCTGGAAAGCCGGAATACATTTGCTGCCACAGTCGGAGGCTTTATCCGAAAAAAGTATAGAATTGCGTGATCAAGCCGTTAAACATATTGATTCGCTGCACCATAGTTCAGAAGATAACCGTGATGCCGAAGCGTCGCTTGCCCGTATTAATCAGGCCTGCGCCGAAATGGTGGAATACGTGCAACAAGAAACTCGTTACTGGTTACTCAAAAATAAAATTGTAGGTTTAATTGGGGGCGATCACAGTACGCCACTCGGATTTATTAAATCTCTCACCGAATTCCACGACAGCTTTGGGATACTACAAATTGATGCGCACTGCGATTTACGTGATGCTTACGAAGGCTTTACCTATTCGCATGCCTCAATTATGTATAATGCATTAAAAGAAAAACAGGTCGAAAAACTGGTTCAAGTGGGCATTCGCGACTATTGTTCCGAAGAATTAGACTATATCCAAAATTCAAACGGTAGAGTGGTGTGTTATTTTGACGAACAGCTAAGTTCGGCTCAATACAGAGGTAAAACATGGGACATACAATGCGATGAAATCATTGCCCAGCTGCCTCAAAAAGTCTACGTGAGTTTTGATATTGATGGCTTAAATCCCGCTTTATGTCCGAATACGGGCACGCCTGTACCCGGAGGGCTCGAATACCATCAGGCCGTTTTCCTTTTGAGGAAACTTGCAAATTCAGGCAAGACTATTATTGGCTTTGACCTTAATGAGGTGGCTCCGGGTGCCGACGAATGGGATGCCAACGTTGGTGCACGATTGCTCTTCAAATTAGCGGTATTTGCCGGTCTTTCAAAAGGGGTATTTATTCGTTAAGGAGCTTTTCTAAAACGCCTCCATTGGCCATTTTCGCTTAATTGGAAGCATAAACGATCATGAAGCCGTCCAGGTCGTCCCTGCCAAAACTCGAATTTTTCGGGATTTATAATATAACCGCCCCAATTTGCAGGTCTTGGAACCTCTTGGCCCTCAAATTTTTCATTGCAGGCGGCAAAAGCTTGCTCGAGTTCGGTTCTTGAGCCTATTTCGTTACTTTGAGGCGATGCCCAAGCTCCCAATTGGCTCTCACGAGGGCGGCTAGCGAAATAAGCATCCGAAACAGCTGTTGCAACTCGATAAACAATGCCTTCAATTCGAACCTGACGCTCAAATTCGGGCCAAAAAAAGTTAAGCGCCACATGGGGGAAGTGCTCTATGTCAATCCCTTTTTGACTTTGATAATTGGTGTAAAAAACAAAGCCGTTTTCATCATAATGTCTTAACAATACTACACGCGATGAAGGTTTTCCTGAAGCATTAATGGTGGATAATGTCATGGCATACGGCTCGGGATTATTGCTTTGTAAAACTTCGTTAAACCATAGCGCAAACTGTTCAAAGGGATTATCAGAGGTGGTATGCTCTTCGAGATGGGAAAGAGTATATTCTTTTCGCAGCTTTTCGTTATTCATAGTGATGATAGCCTTTTAGGAGGTGTAAATATTTAATGATTTTTAATCTTTTCAAAAGTAACCCTTAGATTTATACCGCCGTTATAAGGATTTAAATAGACCACAGAAAAATGAAAGCACTTTCTAACCCGGTTAAAGGCAGCCTTTTGATATCGGAACCCTTTTTGGACGATAATTTTTTTAACCGCTCCGTTATTCTGTTAGCCGAGCAAAACCCTTTGGGAAGCATGGGTTTTATACTTAACAAACCCGTTGGGTATGCCGTTCATGAACTGGTGGAACAATTCCCCGAATTCGAAGCGCCTGTGTATTTTGGCGGCCCAGTTGAAAATAATGCATTGTTTATGATTCATACAGTTCCCCAACTTATTGGTAGTGCTTTCGAAATAGCAGGAGGTATTTATTATGGGGGTGATTTTGATAAACTTAAAGAGCTTATTCCATTGGGAATTATTAAGCCCAATCAAATTCGTTTTTTTATAGGCTATTCGGGATGGGATGCGGGACAGCTTGACCACGAAATGAAAGAGGAGTCATGGTTGGTTTTTGATCGACCTTCTACTATACTTGATTTGGAGCCCGAAGCCCTTTGGGGAAGTATAATTCGAAATTCATCCAGCGAAAAAGCCATTTGGTTCAACTTTCCGGATAATCCGACGCTGAATTAACGGATGGGTGACTTCAAATTACAACAGAGGTATTATAAATTTAACCCAAATTGCGCAATAGAATAACACAATTCGCATCAAAGACCTATTGAATCTACAATTCGTCAGGATTAACCCAATTGCATCCCATAGGATTTAATGCAAGAAGCATTAGTGCTTACTATTTCTAAGGATTAATCCGAGTTTAAGCATAATCCAGCCTAAATTTAGCAGGCTAACTGTTGAAATGCTAATTTTTCTACTGTCAGAGCAGTAAAAACACTGCATTAATTTTTCTCCTTAAAAAAATGCTTCTGATAAATAATAAATAACCCAACGCCGGTGGATATAGCAGCATCTGCAAGGTTAAATACCGGGCTAAAAAAGATAAAATGTTCGCCGCCCCAAATAGGTAGCCAATTCGGGAAAGTGGATTCGATTAATGGAAAATAAAACATATCTACCACTAAGCCATGGAGGAAGGTTCCATATCCCCCTTCAGGAGGAAATAGGCTTGCCGTCTGAACGTAAGAATCGCTGAATATAAGACCGTAAAACATACAGTCAATAATATTTCCAATAGCACCTGCAAGTATAAGCGAAAACGATATTTCAAGGCCCCTGTGAAGTTTATTTGCTCTTAGCTCTCTAAAGAAATAATAAGTCATTATTCCCACCACTATAATTCGAAATAAACTCAGGGCAAGCTTGCCATACTCGCCGCCAAACTGCATTCCGAAGGCCATGCCGTTATTTTCAATAAAGGAAATGTAAAACCAATCTCCCGCCATCCGAATAGACTGGCCCAGAACCATATGCGTCTTAACCCAAATCTTTAAGGCTTGATCGAGAACTAAAACAAGAAAAATAATAAGCAGCGATCGCTTCACACCCCAATGTCTACTGCTGATTCTTTGCTTCAATACTCAAAGTTGCATGAGGCACTACGCGTAAACGCTCCTTTGGGATAAGTTTGCCGGTCACGCGGCAAATACCATAGGTGTTATTTTGAATACGAACCAAGGCAGCCTCAAGACTTTCGATAAACTTTTTCTGGCGTGCGGCAAGCTGGCCGGTTTCTTCCTTCGATAATACATCCGATCCCTCTTCGAGAAGTTTAAAGGTGGGCGATGTATCATCGGTGCCATGATCGTCTTTATTCGAAAAAGCCGATTTTAAAATGTCGTAGTCTCTTCTAGCTTCCTCTAGTTTCTTCTCAATAATATCGCGAAACTCCTGAAGCTCTTCAGCGGAATAGCGGGTTTTTTCTGGTTGACTCATAAAATATTTGATTTAGAGATGGCTATTTCAGTAGAAATTTCTTCGGAGAGTTCTACTCTCTGGCTTCCCGAAATGGCCTGATTGTTAATAAGTTCTAATTTGTTCCCAAGCGTTTCAGCGCAAATATAAGTTTTATTACGTTCAATCGCAGATTGTAGTGCTGGATGATGTTGAATCTGAATATCTATACGGTCGGTTACTTCCATCCCACTTAGTTTTCGAAGGTTTTGAATTTTATTAACCAGCTCCCGTGCCAGCCCCTCTTGGATGAGATTTTCATCCAATTGCACGTCGAGCGCCACCGTATAGGCTCCTTCGGTAGCCACCAGCCAACCCGGAATATCATCGGTTAAAATCTCAACATCTTCGCGTAAAACTTGTACTTCAACACCATGTAGATTGATCATTAAGGAGCCCTTTTGCTGTAACTCGTTTATGCCTTTTGCATCGAGCTGCTGAAGGTATTGGGCGGCGTCTTTCATGTTTTTACCAAATTTCGGTCCTAGTGCCTTAAAGTCGGGACGTAGTTTTTTAACAATCAGTGTTGAGTCATCCCCTACATACTCCAACTCCTTGATATTAGTTTCGCTGAGTATCAGATTTTTTACGGCCTGAATCTGTTCCTTAATTCGAGCGTCTAGTACGGGTACAATTATTTTACGCAAGGGTTGCCTTACGCGTAAATTACTTTTCTTGCGAAGCGAAAGCACCATGGAAGTAATGCGTTGCGCCAATTCCATGCGTTCTTCAATAGATGGATCGATCATTGATCTTTCGGCTGCATTCCAGCTACTCAAGTGTACCGATTCACTTTTGAGTTCAGGCATATCAGAGCCCGATTGTCTCAAATTTCGATACAGCCAGTCAGCGAAAAAAGGAGCGGTTGGGCTCATAAGCTGTGCAACTCCCAGTAAGCACTCAAACAAAGTGTCGTATGCAGCTTGCTTATCTGAAGAATTTTCGCTTTTCCAGAATCGACGGCGGCTTAATCGCACATACCAATTACTCAATTGCTCGGACACAAATTCTTCGATTTCACGCACCGCAGGTGTAGGATCGTAATCGTCGAGGCGGTCGGTGCATAACCTACGCAGCGAGTTGAGCTTAGAAAGTACCCAATGGTCGAGCTCGCTGCGCTGCGCCAATGGAATGGCTTTTTCTTTTGAAGGAATATACCCGTCGATGTTGGCATACATCGCAAAAAAGTTGTAGGTATTATATAGTGTTCCGAAAAATCGGCGTTGTACTTCGAGTATACCTTCTTCATTGAATTTAAGATTATCCCAGGGTTGCGCATTACCAATCATATACCAACGCGTAGCGTCGGCGCCATAACGGGGCAGCGTTTCAAAGGGATCAACCGCATTACCCAATCGCTTCGACATTTTATTGCCGTTTTTATCGAGCACAAGTCCGTTTGAAACTACGTTTTTAAAAGCTATACGGTCGAAACACAATACAGAGATGGCATGAAGGGTAAAAAACCAACCTCGGGTTTGATCGACTCCCTCAGCGATAAAGTCGGCAGGAAACAAACTGTTACTTTCTGAGGCCGCTGGTTTTCCATCACCATCGATATCGGCAAAGGGATACAGCTCTCGATTTTCGAAAGGAAAGTGGTGTTGAGCAAAAGGCATAGCCCCGGAGTCAAACCACACGTCAATTAAATCACTCTCGCGACGCATCGGCTTGCCTGAAGGTGATACAAGAATAATCTCATCGATATACGGGCGGTGCAAATCAAATTTTTGATAATTCTCATCCGACATTTCGCCCGCAATAAAATCTTCAAATGGATTTTTATCCATAAATCCGGCGTTTACCGAAGCTTTGCAAGCAGCGGCTAACTCTCCAACCGAGCCTATACAGCACACTTCCGAACGATCGTCGGTGCTCCAAATAGGAAGTGGTATGCCCCAGTAACGCGAGCGACTGAGGTTCCAATCCTGTAAATTTTCTAGCCAATTGCCAAAGCGGCCGGTTCCAGTACTTTCGGGCCTCCAGCCTATATGGCGGTTATGCTCTAAAAGTCGGTCTTTTGCGGCGGTGGTGCGTACAAACCAACTGTCCAGCGGATAATACAATATCGGTTTATCGGTGCGCCAGCAATGCGGATAGGTGTGTTCGTATTTTTCAATTTTGAAGGCTTTTCCCTCCAATTTTAGCTTTAGACCAATACGCTCGTCAACACTTAAGTATTTTTCAAGGTTTGGGATAATATGACGGAGGCGTTCCTGCTGCAATGCGTGTTGTTGCCGCTTTTCGTCCTCGCTTAAGTATTGCTCTTTCACAAATTCGCGGTCAAAACCAAAAACCGGGTCCTGTACCTCGGCAACAAAACGGCCGGTGGCATCCACTAGCGTAAGCGATCCGATTCCGTTTAGTTTGGCTACTTTAAAATCGTCGGCCCCAAAACTTGGTGCGGTATGCACAATTCCGGTACCGTCTTCGGTGGTCACAAAATCGCCGGTAATTACACGAAAAGCATCGCCATCTGTGGGTTTTACATAAGGCAATAATTGCTCGTAATGCAAACCGGCCAGCTCTGTTCCAGAGTATTCGCCTAAAATTAAAAACGGAATACCTTTATCTCCAGGAGTATATGCTTCGAGGGAAAGTTCTGCGTTTTTCTCGGCGAAGTATTTCGCCATAAGGTCTTTAGCCAGAATAACGCAACAAGGCCGATGGCTATATTGATTAAAAGTTTTAACCAACACATAGCGTATGTTTGATCCTACGGTTAAGGCTGTATTGGAGGGTAATGTCCAAGGGGTGGTGGTCCAGGCTAGGAAGAAAATATCTTCGTTTATGTAAGAACCAAAAAGAACATTTGCTTTTTCGTCTTTTAAAAGTGCGAATTGCGCTACAATCGTAATGTCTTTTACCTCTTTATAAGTGCCTGGCATATTAAGCTCGTGCGAGCTAAGGCCCGTTCCCGCTGCAGGCGAATACGGTTGAATGGTATAGCCTTTATATAACAAGCCTTTGTCGTACAAGCGACGAAGCAGCCACCAAACACTTTCGATGTATTTATTGTCATAGGTAACATAGGGATGTTCCATATCTACCCAATAACCCATACGGCGCGTTAGATCATTCCAGATGCCGGTATATTTCATCACATCCTCACGGCAGGCCTGGTTGTATGCTTCAATACTTATGGTTTTACCAATATCTTCTTTGGTGATGCCTAATGATTTTTCTACGCCAAGCTCAACAGGCAAGCCGTGCGTGTCCCAGCCTGCCTTGCGCTTAACCTGATATCCTCTAAGCGTTTTATAGCGGCAAAACATGTCTTTAATGGTGCGTGCCATAACGTGGTGAATACCCGGAAGTCCATTTGCCGAGGGCGGACCTTCATAAAAATTAAACGAAGGCGCGCCGGCACGTTCCTCCACCGATTTCTCGAAAATGTGGTTTTCTTCCCACCAGCTTAATAGCTCGTCGGATATAGCCGGAAGATTTAATTGTTTGTATTCAGGATAAAGCATGCATCAAAAAAGTGGGCAAAGATAGAAAATAGCATCGGGTTTTAATGGCGTGCCTGTAAATTAGGCTTTTAGCCTGTAAATTGCTAGAGACCGATATAGTTTAACGGTTTATTAAGCCCAAATAAACACTAGCTTGAGAGCCACGAGAATCCTTGATTATTGGATGCCCAATATATTTACGAATCGAGCAACATTGTTTTGTTAAAAGCTAAATGAAGCTCAATACCGTTAAAACCCTTTTTGACCGCTTACAGTTTTTCGGTGTAATCTCCATTAACAGGTTTTAGGCCACCCGTGAGAATTCTTATCAAATCAATGAGCCATATTCCAAATAATATTATGGGCAATAATAGAGCGGGTATTAAAAAAAGAATTAACCCCAAAAGAGACAGAAAATAACTGAACAAGAAAAAAATAGATGTCAATAAAAATAAAAAGCCAATTTTGTTGTAACCTAAATAAAATCGATGTATACCGATCCCCCCCAAAAAAATACACAGTATTAAAGCTATAATCTGACTTTTGCCCTCATCTCCAAATATATTTCCGGAATTTGATGCCTGTCCTCCACTTTTGTTGAATATTTCTTTACTGCCATTAGAATACTTCACACTAAAAATATTACTCTTTTCTTCAGTGATAATCGTATTTCCGTTGGGATTACAATAGCGGTATTTAACTTGTCTGGCATTTATCTCTAATACTTTAACATTTACTTCATTACCATTCTTGAATGTTAAGACATCACAAGAATCTGAAGCTTTATCTTTAAAAATTTCCTTTTTAACCTTACGAACATTTTTAGATGGTGGTATCATCACCGCTTCCTTTGGGGTGGTGATGGGTATTATTCTTACATGCTCCAATTCAAGCGCATTTTGAATGGCATGTTTATTAATTGGTAAAACCTCAATTTGGGGTGCTTTTTGAACTTGAGCAGCTGCGCTTTTCTTCTTTGAATACGTATCCCAATTAATATGGTATCCTGAAAAATGTTGTCTTTTCTCAATAGTGCAGGAGGTAATAACGCCTAAGAAAAGGGCAATGAAGATAATAAACTTGAAATTTTTCATACAGAAATAAAATTTTCTTCGGAAGAAATTTTCTATTTATAGAAACGAGCTTATTTTACTATTACTGCAAATAAACTAATTTTCTTGAAGAATGCCAACAGGGTTGAATCGGTCTCTGTCCTAGAATTTGATCTCAAAATTCTTTTGAAGAAGCTTTAAAATACATTTTATTCCAGTTATCGCTACTAAACTCCGTGCGCGTAAGCAAACCATAAATTAATGCCCCGGTTGAAAATGCTCCGGCGCACAGCACGAATACCGGTACTTTAAATAAGATGCTTTTAAAAAATGTTTCGCCATTTGCCAATCCCAGCATGCCAGCTAAAACTGAGCAAAACAAACCAAATAAAAAGGCACTAACCACCAGGCTTTTAAAATCGCGAAACGGGAAATTGGCCAGTTTTTCATAAACCGTGCGTTTATGCCCCCATTGGCATACTAACTGGTAGGTACCGTTTTCTTTTCTCAAAAATAGAAGGGGATTCGACTTTGTTTTTTTATGAATAAAAAACGAGTCGGAGGCCAGAATATAAAATTCAAGGTTTTTAGGGAATAGCCGAAATTCTTTGTCTTTTATAGCCCAAATTACTTCGAATGGAATAACGCCTGAATAAAGGTTACTGCGCAGAAAGCGTAAGCGGTAAGCCACGCAGGTAGCACGAATTTGTTGGCTGTTTAAGTAAAGATGGTCTCGGGCTTTTGAAAAATTGGCATTTGCCGAACTCGTTGGAGTAGCCCCAAAACCAAAATGCCTCTGAAGCACCATTTTATCGAGACGTTGATCAAAATTCAATACCTGATCAAGCTCCTTCATGAGGCCTGAAGGCAACTCTTCTGCAAAAGGCGATTCGTTGGAATTATCTAAACTCATTTGATATACCCTTCAATAAACAACATCACAAGCTTAGGGTTTAACTCTCTGCCTTTTTCTCGCCTACAAACTGGTGTTTGGCATCTTTGAAGAGCACATTAAATGTAGTTAGGCTACCATAGATCCGTGTTATGTACTGCTGCAAATCCACTTTTTCACTATCGCTGAGTTTGGGGTTCGCATTTATTTGCTGCTCCATCACTCTAAGGCGGTCGCGCATCATCACTATTTTATGGAAAAAAGTTTCGATAGGTACTTCTTTGGGCTTGAGTGAAGTGTCGGCAGGTTGAAAAATCAAGGTGCCGCCTTTCCATTTTTCACCCAATGGAACAATTTGCTGCACATCTGAATATTCGTCGAGTACGCGTTTAAGCATGCGTTCGAGCTCGCTTATAGGCACCCCTACTTCCGCCTCGCTTTCATCCTCTGCTGCAGAGAGGAGTTCTAGTCCTTCGGCTCTCTGCGATATATCCATGTTTCCCCTACCTGGAAAATGTATAGTATATAAGGATCCCATCACCTTTACGATGGTTCCTTTTCCATATAGCGGATGTTTTATCTGTTGTCCGGTGTGTCCTGTTTCCATGAGATTTGGTAAATAAAAAAGCCCCGCATAACGAGGCTTTCTAAAGGTTTTACAATGATTAAGCTTTAGCGGTTGCTTTCTTTACGATAGTTTTTTTTGCCGCAGGTTTGGCAGATGCTTTTGCCGCAGGCTTTTTATCGGCTTTAGCCCCTGTTTTGGACTTTTCTTTACTTGCAACATTCGCTTTTGAAGCGGGTTTTGTCGCCTTGCCCTGAAATGCCTTTTTGAAGGCATCCACTAAGTCTAACTTTTCCCAAGGAAAGAGCTCAACAGTTATTTTCTTTTGATTGGCCTTGCCTTTATTGAACCATTTTTCGATTTTTTGTGGATCTCGACCCATGTGACCGTAAGAAGCCGTTTCCAAATAAATGGGAGTGCGTAACTTAAAGCGTTGCTCGATAGCATAAGGGCGCATATCAACCAATTTACCCACCGCCAAAGCAATTTCGCCATCGCTGAGGCCCACTTTGCCGGTACCATAAGTGTTTACATACAAGCCCACTGGTTCAGCCACACCAATAGCATAAGCCACTTGAACTAAGGCCTCATCACAAACACCCGAAGCTACCAAATTCTTGGCAATGTGACGGGTAGCATATGCTGCCGAACGGTCCACCTTTGAAGGATCTTTTCCTGAGAAAGCTCCACCTCCATGCGCTCCCTTACCGCCATAAGTATCAACAATGATTTTACGTCCGGTTAGGCCGGTATCGCCGTGTGGTCCGCCAATCACAAACTTTCCGGTAGGATTAACATGGTATTTAATTTTACTGTTAAATAATGCCTGAACGCGCTTAGGTAACTTTTTCATAACGCGTGGAATCAATATATCCTTTACGTCTTTTGTAATGGTTTCCTGCATTTTTTTCTCAACGGCAAAATCATCATGCTGTGTTGAAATAACAATTGCATCGATTCGAAGGGGTTCATTGGAATCACTGTATTCAATGGTCACCTGACTTTTGGCATCCGGGCGAAGGTATTTCATAACTTTTCCTTCTTTTCGAATGGCCGCAAGCTCACGCAGAAGCAAGTGGGATAATTCAAGCGGAAGCGGCATGTAATTATCAGTTTCGCGTGACGCATAGCCAAACATCATCCCCTGGTCACCTGCACCTTGCTTCATAGGATCTTTCTTTTCGACACCCTGATTAATATCTGAGCTCTGCTCGTGTATTGCCGAGAACACCCCGCAGGAATTAGCCTCAAACATATATTCGGCTTTGGTGTATCCGATGCGACGAATCACCTCACGGGCAATTTCCTGAACATCAAGATAAGCCGTAGATTTAACTTCACCAGCAAGTACCACCTGACCTGTAGTTACCAAGGTTTCGCAGGCCACTTTCGACGAAGGGTCGTAGGCTAGAAAATGATCGATGAGGGCATCTGAAATTTGATCGGCAACCTTATCGGGATGGCCTTCGGAAACAGACTCTGACGTGAAAAGATACGGCATGACAGATAGATTTAAATTTTAAGTGTGTGCAAAAATAATGTTATGTGCGGATTTAACAATACCTATTTATGTTCTAAGAGGGAGATGATGTGAGATCGCGGAATATACTTTCGAGGTTTTGCTCCACCCGATTAATGGTAAGCACGGTAAGGTCTTTTTCTACGGCAAACTTGAAAATTTTAGGCCTGATATCATCTTGTTCGTTTGAAAACAACTCCCATTTGTACTCGCCGATTTTTGATGCTTTCGTAATCCCGACAATGGAATTTAATTCGTTACGCAAAACTTCTTTATCAAATTCTACGACAATACAATAGCTGCTTCGGGAATTTTTACCCAAATCCTGCGCCTTGCCATCGGCCACAATTTTACCTCGATTTATGATTACAACTCTATCGCAAATAGCCTCTACCTCCTGCAGAATATGTGTAGAAAACATGAGTGTTTTTTCTTTTCCAACCGATCGAATGAGGTTTCGTATTTCGGCTAGCTGATTGGGGTCTAGCCCTGAAGTAGGCTCATCAAGAATCAACACCTCGGGATCATGTATCAGAGCCTGCGCTAACCCCACACGCTGGCGATAGCCTTTTGAAAGGGCTCCAATTTTTTTGCCTTGCTCCAAGCCGAGACCCGTGAGCTCAACCATTTTTTTAACGCGCTCGGCAGGGCGTTTAATCCCATGAAGACCTGCGATAAAACCTAAATATTCGCGCACATACATGTCGAGATAGAGTGGATTATGCTCGGGCAAATACCCCAC
>JBKCHQ010000041.1:0-18879 GCA_046302715.1 Bacteroidia bacterium
CTTTTATATAAAGCGCTCTAAGTATTGGGTCGGGGATAAGGGCCAGTGAACCAATAATATCGCGAAGCAGCGCCGTTTTCTTTATAGGATCGGAGCCTGCCTCTTCGGCCAGAATGTTCGTTTTAAAGGCAACAAAATCACGTGCTTCTGCACGAATGTATTCGCGTATGTAAAATGGCGTGTTTTGACGGGCAAACGAGTCGGGATCTTCGCCATCGGGGAACAGTACAATTTTTACGTTCATCCCTTCCTGAAGAATCATGTCGATGCCTCTGAACGAAGCTTTTATTCCGGCAGAATCGCCATCGTAGAGGATGGTTACATTTTGCGTGTAGCGGCGTAGAATGCGAATCTGATCCTGGGTAAGCGAGGTGCCCGATGAAGCCACAACGTGATGTATACCGGCTTGATGCAGCGATATTACATCGGTATAACCTTCCACCAGCAATACTTCATCGAGTTCGGTAATGGCCTTTCTTGCTTGATAAATACCGTATAATACCGCACTTTTGTGATATACCTCCGATTCGGGCGAATTCACATATTTGGCCACCTTTTTATCGTTGGTAAGTATGCGTCCGCCAAAGCCAATAATGCGTCCTGAGTTATTTTGAATGGGAAACATAACGCGCCCCCTAAAACGATCGAAAAGTGATCCATCGTCGCGTTGCACACTTAAGCCCGTTTTTACAAGATAATCTTTTAAATAGCCTTCCTTTTCGGCGGTTTCGGTAAGGACCGACCAGCCATCGGGTGAGATGCCCAATTTAAACGTGCGTATGGTTTCGTCGGTAAATCCGCGTTCTTTGAAATAGGTATATCCAATAGACTGCCCATATTCGGTTTGATGCAGCTGATGCTCCATAAACGTACAGGCCCATTCATTGAGCAACAGCATCGATTCGCGGTCGCGCTGTTCCTCTTTTACTTCATTGCTTTGAGCTGTTTCTTCTACATTTATTTGGTATTTTTTTGCCAGATAACGAATTGCTTCGGGATACGAAAGCTTCTCGTGCTCCATAACAAAGCGCAACGAATTTCCGCCTTCGCCGCACCCAAAGCATTTATAGATACCACGTGCAGTGGACACATTAAACGAAGGTGTTTTTTCGTTGTGGAATGGGCATAAGCCAATAAGGCTGGTGCCCCTGCGTTTAAGCGCTACAAAATCGCCTACCACTTCCTCAATACGTGCTGCGTCGAGAACTTGCTCTATGGTACGTTGCGATATCATACGGAGGCTAAGTTACACACAATTTTTCCTGCCGAAAGGTAAATAAGCTACTTTTGCCGAACATGAGCGGAATTGATCTGATAAAAGCGCCAATAGCGTATGAGATGGACCGGTTTGAGCAGCATTTTCGTGACTCAATGAAGAGCACCGTTCCGCTTCTCGATAAAATTACCTATTACATCGTTAAGCGCAAGGGCAAGCAGATACGTCCGATGTTTGTTTTTCTATCTGCTGGAATTTGTGGCGGCATTACTGAAAGTACGTATCGGGCGGCCTCGCTCATTGAGTTGTTGCATACGGCCACCTTGGTGCATGATGATGTGGTGGATGACTCAAACGAACGACGTGGTTTTTTTTCGGTGAATGCCTTATGGAAAAACAAAATTGCCGTTTTGGTAGGCGATTATTTGCTTTCGCGGGGCTTGCTGCTGTCGGTGGATCATGGAGATTTTAAGTTGCTCCGAATAGTGAGCAACTCGGTAAGAGAAATGAGTGAGGGCGAGTTGTTGCAAATTGAAAAAGCCCGTAGGTTGGACATAAGCGAGGAGGTATATTTTGATATTATTCGTAAAAAAACAGCATCGCTCATTGCATCTTGTTGTGCTACGGGTGCCGCATCGGCCGATGTTGATGATGCGTTGATAGAACGTATGCGATACATTGGCGAGCTTGTGGGCATTGCCTTTCAGATTAAGGATGACCTTTTCGATTATCAAAGTGGGGGAGTTATTGGTAAGCCAACGGGTATCGACATTAAAGAGCGAAAAATGACATTGCCACTTATTTATACACTTTCAGTGAGTTCGCGCCAGGTGCGCAACCGCATCATTGATAGTGTGCGCAACCACAACAACAATACTGCCCGGGTGGAAGAAGTGTTGAAAATCGTGAGATCGGGTGATGGCTTGCTGTATGCCGAGAAGAAAATGCATGCTTTGCGTGATGAGGCTTTGGCGCTATTGGCTGAGATGCCGAAGAGCATTTATTTAGATTCGTTTTCTGAATTGATACGCTATACCGTTGACCGTAAAAAATAAACGGCATAAACGTTTATCTTTGCGTTGAATTTTAAATGAAGGATTATGTACCCCGAACAACTTGTTGCTCCGATGCGTCAGGAGCTTGTGAATGCAGGATTTGAAGAACTTCGTACGGCCGAACAGGTAGATTCGGCATTGACACCAAACAGCGGAACTGTTTTAGTGGTAGTAAACTCGGTATGCGGTTGTGCAGCGGGCTCGGCACGTCCGGGCGTTCGTATGGCTTTAGATAAAGCTACTAGCAAGCCATCGCGCCTAACTACGGTATTTGCCGGCAACGATGCTGAAGCAACAGCCCGAGCACGCAGCTATTTTGCACCATATCCTCCTTCATCGCCTGCCATGGCATTGTTTAAAGATGGAGAGCTGGTTCATTTTATCGAACGCCACCATATCGAAGGACGTTCGGCTCAGATGATTGCCGACAACCTCTTGATGGCATTTGAGCAGTTTTGTTAATAGATAAAGTTTCTATTTATCTTGCAGATTAGATACAATGGCCCCGGACATTTAGTTTGGGGCCTATTCATTTACTCCGAATCCACAAACCGTGGAACTCTAAAGTAATCAGAGTCTTTTTTGGGCGCATTTTTCAAGGCGTCGTCTTGGGAGATGCTAACTATGTCCTCATCAGCCCTGAGGATGTTGGTATCAGGGGTCATATAGATTAAAGGTTCCAGCCCTTCGGTATCTACCTCATTGAGTTTTTCTACAAAGCCCAGAATGCGGTTGAGGTCGTTTATCATTTCGTTGCAGGCTGCATCGTCAAATTCTAGACGCGCAAGATGTGCCAGATGATGAATTAGTGGAGCATCGACCTTCATACCTTTTCGGAATATAATTTATTGAGCCATGGGCTGAGCAAGGCATTAAACTCCTGAGGGCGTTCCATCATGGGAGCGTGGCCGCATTGGTCAATCCAGTAAAGCGAAGAATGCGCCAATAATTGATGAAATTCTTCGGCCACGTCGGGAGGTGTTATATTGTCGTTTCGGCCCCAAATGAGGCAAACCGGCATTTTAAATTTAAAGAGCACTTCGGCCATATTGTGTCGGATGGCCGATTTGGCCAAAGCCAGAATACGCACCAGCTTTTCTTTGTTGTTCACAATTTCGAAAACTTCGTCTACCAGTTCTTTTGTGGCTGTAGCGGGGTCGTAAAAGGTGTATGCTACTTTTTCTTTAATAAAATCGTAATCTTCTCGACGGGGGAACGAACCGCCCATGGCATTCTCGTAGAGGCCCGAGCTACCGGTGAGGATGAGCGAATGCACAAACTCCGGATGGTCGAGCGAATAGACCAGCGCCACGTGCCCGCCTAATGAATTGCCCAAAAGATTGAGGTTGTTGAGTCCTTTAAATTCAACAAAGCGGTGAATAAAGGCCGCCAAGCTGCGCACGTGCGTATCGGCCACGGGCAATTCGTAAATGGGCATCATTGGGATGATGACCCGGTAATTTGTTTTAAAGGCATCCAGTACATCCTTAAAATTGCTAAGGGCACCAAAAAGCCCATGCAATACAAGCAAAACAGGACCTTGTCCTTCGTCAATGTATCTGAATTCGCCTTCCTGCTTGAGTTCGTTCTGCATAATGGGATATCAGAAGCCAAAAGTATAAAAATTCATAAATAATCAGCATATCGGTTTGATGGAAATGCGACGTGCATTCATAAACCGTAGTCGCTAATACTGAAAAATTTTTACCACTTTTTACCACACTTTAAAATCCTTATTTAACAATAGTTTTGAGAGAATATGAAATGAAATAGAAAGAAAAATGAAACCATTTTATTAACAAAGTGGTAAATTGTGGTAAGTTGTGTCAATAAATACTTATTTTTACGTCCCAAATCCTAAACAGGAGTATGACCGAATACACTGGAAAGTTTGTCTGTAAGGTGGACGCAAAAGGGCGCGTGATGATGCCTTCCCTGCTTTTAAAGCAGTTTACGGAAGGCAAGCGCGATCATTTTGTGCTCAACAGATCATTATTTACCCAGTGTTTGGATTTGTACACGAGCGACTCCTGGCAGAAGCGTACTGACGACATCCGCAAGTTGGATCCCTATGATCCTGAAAACGATAGGTTTATTCGTCAGTTCTACGGTACAGCGGTGCATGTCGATTTAGACAGTGCCAAGCGTATGTTGCTTCCTAAGTCGCTTTTGGAGCTAGCCGGAATTAATGGAGAGGTGCTGTTTAGCGCCAACCTCGAAAATTTCGAAATCTGGTCGCCTGCTGTTTATGATCAAGTGCATGGGACATCCGATCCGTCTGCCTTCTATTCCCTTGCTTCTAAAGTAATGAAAGGGATTCGAAACGCCGGCCAGCAATGACGTACCACACGGCCGTTCTTTTACACCAAAGTCTCGAGGGTTTAAACATCAAGCCCGAGGGTACCTACATTGATGCAACTTTTGGAGGTGGAGGCCATAGCAGGGCTATTCTGGAGATGCTTGGACCTAAAGGCCGACTCTTTGCCTTTGATCAGGATCCTGACGCACGGTTGAATATTCCGAATGATCCGCGCTTGGTACTAATTCCACAGAATTTCAGGTACATGAAAAATTTCCTGAAAATGTACCAAGCACTTTCGGCAGATGGAATTTTGGCCGATCTGGGAGTTTCGTCGCATCAATTTGATACCCCCGAAAAAGGTTTCTCCATTCGTTTTGATGCCGCTTTGGACATGCGCATGAATCCTTCAACAGGTTTGACCGCAGCCGATGTGTTAATGACCTATCCCGAGGAGCGCTTGAGGTTTGTCTTTAAAACCTATGGCGAGCTCGAGGTGGCAGGCAAACTAGCACGACACATTATTAATGTGCGCAGCGACAGGCCCATTCGCACCACTTCGGCCCTTATGGAGCTTATTAAGCCTTTTATGAAACGAGGCGAAGAGCATCAGTTTGCCGCTCGTGTTTTTCAGGCATTCCGCATTGAGGTGAATGATGAGATTGGCGCTCTAAAAGAGCTGTTGATGCAATCGGCAGCTGTGCTTGCGCCTGGTGGACGCTTGGTGGTAATCAGTTATCACTCGCTCGAAGATCGTTTGGTGAAAAATTTTATGAGGAGTGGAAAGTTTGAAGGCGAAGCCGAGAAAGATCTCTTTGGAAACACCAAAGTGCCCTTCAAATCGGTAAACCGCAAACCCATCCGCCCCGAACAAACCGAAATAACTAAAAATCCGCGTTCGCGAAGCGCTGTATTGCGCGTAGCTGAACGCACCGAAATATGAACCGACTTAAAAAACAAGCTACTACGGAGCCTAATGCTCAGGAAGAAAAGAGGGAATCCAAGCCTGGCGTTATACAGGTGTGGATAACCGGTATTATGGACGGCAGCTTTCTCAGTGGCGAAAACGCATCGAGGAACATTCCATTTGCACTCTTTCTTTGCCTGTTAGCCGGTTTTTATATCGCAAACTCCTACAATGCCGAACGCATCGTTCGGCAAACTTCAAAAGCCGGAAAAGACCTTAAAGATTTACGAAGCGAATACGTGTCGCTAAAGTCTGAGTTGGTTTTTAATTCTAATCCCAGTCAGGTTGCAGAAAAGCTCGTCCTTTTGGGAGTAGCCGAGTCTAAAACCCCGCCGCATCATTTATTTCATAACGAAACCGCCAAAAAATAATACCTCATTTATAAAGTAACATGCAAAACAATCGCGACATCCTCATCAGACTCCGAGTAGTGTACTTCGGGTTTGTGTTATTGGGCCTCGCCGTTGTTGGTCGTGCATTTACCATTGGCGTAGTAGAACGTGATAAATGGCTTAAGGAAAAGAAGAAAGAGGTGCTTAAGTTTCACAAGGTGGAACCATCGCGGGGAAATATTTACGCCGAAGATGGCAGTTTGCTTGCCACTTCATTGCCAATATATACCGTGCGCCTGGATTTTGAAGTAAAACGTCTTCAGAAAATCTATCCCGATAGCGCTTCATTGCTCGTAGATGGACTGCATCGTTTGTTTCCCGAAACCAGCAAGGCCGATTTTCGCAAGTCGCTGGATAGAGCTTTCAAAATAAAGACGCATGCACTGGTGGCTCGAAATATCAATTATCAAAAATTAGCCGAACTGCGTAAACTACCCATTTTAAGGCAGCGTGCTAAAGCAGGAATGGTACTCGAGCAGGAAGAACGCCGAGTAATGCCGTTTCGTCGTTTGGCCTACAAAACACTGGGCAATATCTACGATAAGGGAAAGAAAACTGGACTCGAAGCTTTTTATGACAAATATCTTAAGGGTGTAAGCGGCGAACGCCTTAAGCAAAAGATGTCGGGTGGTGTATGGAAAAATGTAAATACCGAAAACGAAATTGAGCCCGAAGATGGCTTGGATGTACTTACCAGTATAGATATACAGTTACAGGATGTGGCCGATGCCGCATTGCGTAAGCAGCTTATAGCCAATAAAGCCGAGCGCGGAACCGTGGTGGTAATGGAGGTTAAAACCGGGCGTGTAAAAGCCATGTGCAACCTGAGTCGCTTTGGAAAAGATTCTGCCAGTTACACTGAGGAAAGCAACCTGGCTGTGTGTTCAAAGTGGGATCCGGGTTCCACGTTTAAGCTGGCCTCGGTTTTGGCGCTTCTCGATGCTGGAGTGGCCGATACGTCTGATATGGTGGATACCCAAGGTGGAAAGATAAACTTATGCGATAAGGTTACCATCGAAGATTCGCATGAGGGTGGATACGGTCGCATTAGTTTGGCCAATGCCTTTGCCCAGTCATCAAATGTGGGTATCATAAAGGCGGTGATGCGGGGTTTCTCGAAGCAGCCGGTAAAATTTATCGATCAGCTTAAGAAGTTTCATCTGGATGTTAAATCAGGAATTGACTTAACCGAAGAACTCGCGCCTACCTTGTATTATCCCGGACACGAGAAATGGTCGTGCCTGTCGCTGCCCAGTTTGGCTATGGGATATGAAATTCTTATCACCCCCATGCAGTTACTTACGTTTTTTAATGCGGTGGCCAATAACGGTACCATGGTGCGCCCCCATTTGGTGAAGGAGGTGCAGCGTAACGGTCAATTGGTGAAGCGTTTTGATCCGGTAGTAATTGACTCGGCCATTTGCAGTTTTGCTGCAGCCCAAAAGGCAAAAGCATTGATGAAAAGAGTGGTAAACGGTGGAACGGCAAAGAAACTTAGAAATCCGCTTTACCAGATTGCCGGAAAGACAGGAACTGTTAAGAAAAAGCAAAAGATTAAAGTGAACGGGAAGATGGATGAGAAAATTAGCTATCGTGCTTCTTTTGCTGGATTTTTTCCATACGACGATCCTAAATATTCATGCATTGTTGTCATCGAAAATCCTACTCAAAAAGGTATTTATGGGGCCGAAGTGGCTGCGCCGGTATTTAAAGACATTGCTGATCAAATTTATGCCCGAGAGGCCGGCATGCATAAAAAGCCTCAGATTATTAAAAGCGAAAAAGACGTTTCGTTTACAGATGCTGGTGCAGGCGTTTCAACGGATTATCAAACCATACTTAAAAAATCAGGCATTGCCACAACAGTTCCTGCAGGCGAGTGGGCCCGTTTAAAAAATAAGGGTTCAGAGTTGAGAGCTGTACCTCAAAAAGTAACGAGCACGCAAATGCCTGATCTCACTGGTATGGGCCTTCGTGATGCACTTTACCTGCTTGAAAATATGGGACTTTCTGTTAAAGTTAATGGAAAAGGCAAAGTGCGCAATCAATCAGTGGCACCGGGGGTTACCATAATTCCCGGGGCACAAATAATCATTGATCTTACCTAGATGAAGTTGCTCAAGGACATATTATATAAAGCCGGTGCAACTGAGATTATGGGCAGCACGCAGTTGGCCATTTTATCCATTACTGCCGATTCGCGCGCCGTTCAGAAAAATGGGCTTTTTGTTGCCGTACGAGGCACACGAAGCGATGGGCATGCCTTTATTGCTGAAGTGTGCAATAAAGGAGCAATTGCGGTAGTTTGTGAACAGCTGCCCGAGCAACTGCACGATAAAGTTTGTTATGTAGTGGTAAAAGACAGTGCACACGCCTTATCGGTGCTGGCGGCAAACTTTTACGATAATCCTTCAGAAAAGCTCCATTTGGTAGGAGTTACTGGTACTAATGGCAAGACAACAACGGCAACGCTTTTATACACGCTATTTACGCGCTTAGGATATGCATGCGGCCTTATTTCGACTGTTGTTAACCGAATTGCAGGCGAAGAGGTTCCATCCACCCATACTACACCCGACCCGCTTCAACTGCAACAGCTCTTAAGCAAAATGGTGGATGCAGGGTGCTCGTATGTATTTATGGAGGTGAGCTCGCATGCCGTGGTGCAGCATCGGGTATCGGCATTGCGGTTTGAAGGAGGCATTTTTACCAACATTACGCACGATCATTTAGATTATCACGGCACCTTCGAGAATTACTTAAGTGCTAAGCATGGTTTTTTTAAACTTTTACCAGGTGATGCCTTTGCTTTAATTAATTCCGACGACGAACACAGCAGCGAGATGTCTGAGGCTCTAAGAGCATCGGTTAAAACCTATGGATTTTCGCAGGCTGCCGATTTTAGAGTTCGAATTCTGGAAAAACAGTTTGGTGGCATGCTGCTCAAAATGAACGAGCGCGAATTATGGACCAATCTTATTGGCGCTTTTAATGCCTATAACTTATTGGCTGTTTTTGGAGCGGCAGTATTGCTGGGACAAAAAGAAGATGAGGTATTGCAGGCCATGAGCTTACTTCAAAGTGTTGAGGGTAGATTTCAATATGTTAAATCGACCAATGGAATTACTGCCATTGTGGATTATGCCCATACGCCCGATGCATTGAGAAACGTATTGCTTACCATCGCCGACTTGCGCACCGGTAATGAACAGCTTATTACGTTAATTGGATGCGGTGGCGACCGTGATCGGGCTAAACGCCCTGAGATGGCTGAAATAGCATCGCTCATGAGCGATAAATTTATACTTACCTCCGACAATCCTCGCTCTGAAGATCCACTGGCGATTATTGAAGAAATGAAGGCAGGAGTAAATCCCGCTGAGTCGAGAAAGATGCTCTGTATTGCAGATCGCAGAGAGGCTATTCGCACTGCCATTCATTTGGCAAAGCCAGGCGATATAATATTAATAGCAGGTAAGGGACACGAAAAATATCAGGAAATCCAAGGGGTAAAACATCCCTTCGACGATATGGCTGAGGCTAAAGAACAATTTAACCAAATGGCAAGCTGATGATTTACTACCTGTTTAATTATCTCGATCAGCATTTTAACCTGCCCGGTGCCGGTGTATTTCAGTTTATCTCGTTTAGGGCCGCCCTCGCCTTATTTACCTCCTTACTGATTTCGATGGTGTTTGGTCGTAAGATTATTAAGTATCTGCAATTTAAGCAGGTTGGCGAAATTGTGCGGGATCTGGGCTTAGAAGGGCAGCTGTCGAAACAAGGTACTCCAACCATGGGAGGCATCATCATACTAACCTGTATTCTGATTCCTACGCTGTTGTTTGCTAAGCTGGATAACGTGTACATCGTTGTACTCATTATTTCAACCGTTTGGTTGGGATTGATTGGGTTTCTGGACGACTACATTAAGGTGTTTAAGAAGAACAAAGAAGGACTTTCGGGGCGTTTTAAAATCATTGGCCAGGTTGGAATTGGCTTGCTGGTTGGGCTCGTTCTGTATTTTAATCCACATGTTACCCTGCGCCGCGAAATAGTGGGTTCAGATGCCAAGTTGATGGTTTCTAAGGATACCCTGAATAACTCAAATCAGATACGGGCGGTAAAATATGTAGATGTTCACGAGCCTATTACCACTATCCCCTTCGTGAAGAATCATGAGTTTAACTATGCCAAGCTCATAAGCTTTTTTGGAGAGGGGTATCAGCATTATGCGTGGCTGGTGTTTATTCCGATGGTAATTTTCGTGGTTACGGCGGTTTCAAACGGTGCCAATATGACCGATGGCCTTGATGGATTAGCTGCAGGAACTACGGCTATAATTGGTTTTGTGTTGGCGGTTTTTGCCTACATATCGGGTAATATCTTTTTTGCCGATTATCTCAACGTGATGTATCTGCCCAATTCGGGCGAGATAGTAATTTATATGAGTGCCTTTGTAGGTGCGTGTGTAGGATTTCTGTGGTACAATTCGTTTCCAGCACAAATCTTTATGGGCGATACCGGCTCGCTGGCATTGGGGGGCATTGTAGCGGTGGTAGCCATCGCCTTGCGCAAGGAATTGCTCATTCCTATTTTCTGTGGCATTTATCTCATCGAAAACCTCAGTGTAATGCTGCAGGTGAGTTATTTTAAATACACACGTAAAAAATTTGGCGAGGGCCGCCGCATTTTCAAAATGGCACCCTTGCACCATCACTACCAAAAATTGGGATTACACGAGGCAAAGATTGTTGCTCGCTTCTGGATTGCAGGCGTTGCCCTTGCAGTACTCACCATAATAACTCTTAAGCTGCGTTAATGGACGGAAGAGGTAAAAATATCAGTATTCTTGGCGCGGGCGAAAGCGGGACTGGTGCGGCTATTCTTGCTAAAAGGCAGGGGTGGAATGTGTTCCTGTCCGATTCGGGTCGCATCAAGGATAAATATACCTCCGAATTAACTCAGGCAGGAATAGATTGGGAGGAAGGATCGCATAGCGTAGAACGCATTCTTAATGCAGAGTATATCGTTAAAAGTCCGGGTATTTCTGATGCGGCACCGCTGGTTGTAGAGGCCCATAAACGTGGCATTTCGGTGATTTCTGAAATTGAATTTGCCTCTTGGTACACCTCGGCTCGCATCATTGCTATTACCGGCACCAATGGCAAGACAACGACTACTTTGCTTACCTATCACATACTTAAAAAGGCGGGTTTAAATGTGGGCTTGGCCGGTAATGTAGGGCAAAGCTTTGCCCGTCAGGTGGCGCAACATGATTATGAATATTTTGTATTGGAACTGAGCAGTTTCCAACTCGACGGCATGTATCGCTTTAAAGCAGATGTTGCCGTGTTACTTAATATTACCCCCGATCATCTCGATCGTTACGATTATAAACTGGAGAATTATGTATTCTCCAAACTTAGGATTCTTCAAAACATGAGTGCCGACAATGCATTCATCTATTGTTCCGACGATCCAATTCTTTCTGCAGCCTTTCAAAATCGCGAGATAGCACCTCGCAGCCTTCCTTTTTCCTTACACCCCATTACGGGTGAAGGAGCCTTCACGCACGAACAGTCCATTCATTTTAACATACAACCAGATCCATTTACTATGTCAATCAACGACCTCGCCTTACAAGGCAAACACAACCAGTACAATTCTATGGCAGCAGGAATTGCCGCAAGGGTATTCGAAATTCGTAAAGACGTTGTCCGCGAAAGTCTTATGGACTTCGAAAACATCGAGCATCGACTTGAATTTGTTACCAAAGTACACGGTATCGAATTTATCAATGATTCAAAAGCCACCAATGTAAATTCTACGTGGTATGCCTTAGAATCGATGACCAACCCGGTGGTTTGGATTGCAGGTGGCGTAGATAAAGGCAACGACTATGCGATGCTTCAGGAGCTGGTGCGGTCGCGCGTTAAAGCCATTGTTTGCATGGGCAAGGAAAATGACAAAATCCACAAAGCATTTGAAGGTATAGTTAGTCAGATTGTAGATACGGCATCGGCTTCCGAAGCGGTTCGTGCTGCCTACCTGTTGGGTAAAAAGGGCGACACCGTGCTTCTTTCGCCAGCCTGCGCTTCATTCGATCTTTTTGAAAATTATGAAGACCGCGGACGTCAATTTAAAGCTGCAGTGCGCGAATTATAAATAAACACCAAAACCTGTTGAGATGAATATGCCGGTAATATATGCAAAGGGCGACCGCACGATCTGGATCGTTGTGCTGTTGCTTTCATTGCTGTCTATACTTGCCGTATATACTTCAACCGGTACGCTGGCCTATTCAAAACAGGGAGGCGATACCGAACACTACCTTATAAAGCATACTACACTTATAATTACAGGATTGGTAATGATGTATTTTGTGCATTTACTGCATTATCGGTTCTTTTCACGCATTGGGCAATTGGCCATTTTTTTGGCCATTCCCTTGCTTGCCATGACTTTAATGAGCGGCGAAATTAATGATGCCAGCCGCTGGCTTACGGTTCCCCTGCTAAATGTAAGTTTCCAAACCTCTGACTTGGCCAAGCTTGCGTTGATCTTGTATCTCGCTCGAATGCTGTCGCGTAAGCAGGAAAATATTAAGGAATTTAAACAGGCTTTTGTGCCGCTTATGGCGCCAATTATCATAGTTTGTGGCCTCATTTTACCGGCCAACTTTTCAACTGCGGCCTTGTTGTTTACAGCCTCAATGGTAATGCTGTTTATAGGGCGGGTTAACATTGCCTACATCATGATTTTTATTGGGGTTGGCGTTGTTTCATTTTTATTATTCGTCTTTATTGCCCAGAAGATGGAGGTTCAGGGGCGAATAGGCACCTGGATGTCGCGTATCGAAAATTTTAGCTCCGACGACGGTGAAGGTAGTTACCAGAAAAATCAGGCTAAAATTGCCATCGCCAATGGCGGTTTGATTGGCATGGGACCAGGAAATAGCGAGCAGCGTAATTTCTTGCCGCACCCGTATTCCGATTTTATTTTTGCGATTATTCTGGAGGAAGGTGGTGTAATGTTAGGAGCTTTTGTCTTATTGCTCTATCTGATCCTGTTTCTCAGGGTTATACGAATGGTAAAAAATAGCCCGCAGAGTTTTGCTACTTTTTTAGCGGTGGGTTGCACCTTACTGCTTTTATTTCAGGCTTTTATCAATATGGCTGTGGCGGTCAGTCTTTTTCCGGTAACGGGGCAGGCATTACCGCTGGTGAGTATGGGTGGAACATCGGTTTGGTTTACCAGTATTTCAATTGGGATTAGTTTGTGTGTAAGTCGTTATTGCACACCCGACGGAAAGGAGGAGAGCCATGTCGCATAGGTTTATTATTTCAGGTGGCGGAACTGGCGGTCACATTTTCCCGGCCATTGCCATTGCCAATACTATAAAACAACGTGAGTCAGAGGCTGAAATTTTATTTGTAGGTGCTAAAGGTAAGATGGAGATGGAGAAAGTGCCCGCAGCCGGCTATAAAATTATAGGTTTAAACATAAGCGGCATTCGTCGTAGCATGAGCCTTTCCAATTTATTGGTGCCATTTAAATTGTTCAATGCTTTGGGCCAAGCCTTTAAAGTGCTGCAAGAATTTAAGCCTGATGTGGTAATTGGTGTTGGTGGTTTTGCTTCGGGGGCATTGGTGTTTGCCGCAAGTGTTAAAGGCATTCCTGCCCTTATTCAGGAGCAGAATTCGTATCCGGGAATCACCAATCGAATTTTAGCCAGAAGGGTGAAAACCATTTGTGTGGCCTACAGCGGTATGGAAAAACATTTTCCGAAAGGGAAAATTGTTCTTACCGGAAACCCGGTGCGTAAAGAAATTTATGCATCAAAAGTCGAACCTGATGCGGCACGTGCTCATTTTGGGCTTTCTGCCGATGCATTTACCATTTTAGCCGTGGGTGGCAGTTTGGGTGCACGCTCCATTAACGAGGCCATGGCCAAAAATGTGAATCAATTCGCCGCTCAAAATATTCAGATTATTTGGCAAACTGGCAAAGGGCATTTGGCTTCTGCCGAAGCAGCTGTGGACGCTGCATTTAAAAACAAGGTAAGTGTACAGGAATTTATTGCTCGCATGGATATGGCCTATGCCGCTGCCGATGTGGTAGTGTCGCGTGCCGGTGCCATTGCAGTGTCTGAATTGTGTGTCGTAAAAAAGCCTTGCATTTTGGTGCCATATCCCTTTGCGGCCGAAGATCATCAAACCAGCAATGCCCGAGTATTAAGCAATGTAAAGGCTGCAATTCTTCTACCCGATAATGAAGTGCGTGAGAAATTAGGCGAAGTGGTTTTGCATTTGAAAAATGACGAAGGCTTGCGCAGCGAGATGTTGGCAAATATTGGCAGCTTGGCAAAACCCGATGCGGCAGATAGTATTACGGATGAAGTGTTTAAACTAATCTCCCAAAAGGCATGAAACCGGAGCAAATAAAATATGTGTATTTGCTGGGTGCCGGTGGTATTGGGATGAGTGCGCTCGGACGGTATTTCCTAAAAAGGGGAGCGTCGGTATTTGGTTATGATAAAACCGAAACCGATTTCACACAACGATTACAGGCCGAAGGGATGCAACTTGTTTTTGCAGATGAGCCCGAAACGATTCCTATAGAAATTCGTTCGGGCAGTTCCGAAAATACGCTGTTGATTTATACACCTGCCGTTCCAAAGGATTCGCGCATCAGGCAATATTTGCTAACGCTCAATCTGCCATTTTACAAACGTGCTGAGGTATTGGGATTGCTTTCTAAAGGGCATGTTACTTATGCTGTAGCGGGTACACATGGTAAAACAACCACTTCTACATTGGTGGCTCACATTCTGGTGGAAGCGGGTAAAAATCCGGTGGCCTTTTTAGGAGGCATTTCAGCCAATTACGACACCAACTATCTCGAGGGCGAGGCACACTCGCCTTTAGTAGCCGAGGCGGATGAGTACGATCGTTCGTTTTTGCATTTGCATCCTACCTATAGCATTATAACTTCAACCGATGCCGACCATCTTGATATTTATGGTGATGCAGCGGCATTAAAAGATGGGTTTGTTCAATTTGCCCGACAAACACAGAGCGATGGATTACTGTTTTTGCATACCGGTATTGAGGTTCCCGAAGATATTAATCGGCATGCCGTGCGTTACACTGCACGTGGCACTGCAGCCGCATTTGCCGATAATGTTACACTCAAGGGCGATTGTTACCATTTTGATTTATGCGTGGGCGACAAGCGTTTGATTAATTGTGAATTAGGAATGCCTGGCCGACATAACCTCGAAAATGCTGTAGCTGCAGCTGGAATTTGCTACATGTCGGGTATAAGTGAAGATAGCATTCGTGCCGCATTGAGTTCATTTAAAGGGGTAAAGCGTCGTTTTGAGTATATCATACGCACAGATAATCGGATATTTATAGATGATTATGCCCATCATCCCGAAGAGCTGCGTGCGTGCATCGAATCGGTGAAGGCATTGTATGCGGGTAAGCGTATTACAGGTGTATTTCAGCCGCATCTGTTTAGCCGAACCCGCGACTTTATGGATGGTTTTGCCGAAAGCCTCAGTTTGTTGGATGAATTAATTTTACTTGAAATTTATCCTGCACGTGAGTTGCCCCTTTCCGGAATCACTTCTGCGACACTACTCGGTAAAATAACCAAGATACCTGCTCAACTATGTAGTAAGCACGAATTGCCTCAACGTTTAAAAGAGCGCAATCCGGAGGTGTTATTAACCCTCGGGGCCGGTGATATTGATGCCTTGGTTCAACCCATTAAAAATATGTTGGAGGACGATCGCATATGAGCAAAAAACAGTGGATCATCCGATTATTGGGAGGGCTAACATTTGTTGCCTTACTGATTGTATTATTCAGCTTTGTGGGCTCGAGGCGCGATCACCAGCTGCTGAAAGAAATTCAAATATCGGTGCTCGAAGAACCTGATGTGCGTTTTATAGCTGATGCCGACATTTTACAATTGCTTAAAGACAAGCAACTCATCGTGCAGGGATTATCCCTTGAGGCTGTTGATTTGAACAAGATTGAAATAGAATTGCTCAATCATCCTGCCGTGAAACGAGCAGAAGCCTACAGCTCGCAAGATGGTCATCTTTATGTGAAAGTTGAGCAACGTAAGCCTTTGTTTCGTGTGATAGATGCACGCGGCAATAACTACTACATTGACGAAGATGGCGAATATATGCCGCTACAGAGCAGCTACACCTGTAGGGTTCCGGTAGCCACTGGACTTATACATGATAATCTTTCTATTAGAGGAATGAAAATAAGCGACATAACTACCAGCGACTCGCTGGCAAATGTGGCTGTTTTGGATGATTTGTATGAATGGATGCAACAAATTCGAAAAGATGCCTTTCTCACGGCTCTTACTGAGCAGCTCAACGTGCAGGAGGACGGTACTATTGAACTTATTCCTAAAACCGGACCCGAGTCAATTATCCTAGGCAGCACTCTGATGGCAGAAGATAAGCTTAAGCGACTTAAAACATTTTACACAAAGGCATTACCTGAAGTTGGCTGGAATGCTTACCAAACCATAAATCTCCGATACAACAACCAAATAGTTTGCACCCCTAAAACACTTTAAATCTATGGAATCTGAAATAATTGTAGGCCTAGATATCGGCACCACCAAAATTGTGGCCATGGTTGGCCGCCGCAACGAGCACGGAAAAATTGAAATTCTAGGCTATGGAAAAACCGCTTCAATTGGAGTAATGCGAGGCGTTGTAGCCAATATTGACAGAACGGTTCAAAGTATCCGCAAGGCTGTTGAAGATGCCGAAAACAATTCGGGCGTAGAAATAAAGCTGGTTAATGTGGGAATTGCGGGCCAACACATTAAAAGCATACAGCATAATGGGCTTTTGATGCGCAAATCGTTTGACATTGAAATTACTCAGGAGGATATTGACACCTTAACGCAGGATATGTGTAAATTGGTGATGCCACCGGGTGAAGAGATAATTCATGCTTTACCTCAGGAATACAATATTGATCATGAGAAAGGCATCAAAGATCCTATTGGGATGTGCGGAATCCGCATGGAGGCAAATTATCATATCATAACGGGACAGATTGCTGCAGCGAAGAATATTTACAAATGCGTAGACCGTGCTGGGCTTGAAACGGAAAGTTTGATTTTGGAGCCTTTAGCATCTGCCGAAGCGGTGTTGAGTCCAGGGGAAAAAGAGGCTGGTGTAGCCTTGGTTGATATTGGTGGCGGCACAACTGATATTGCCATTTTCCAAGATGGAATAATACGACATACCGCTGTTATTGCATTGGGTGGCGATATTATAACTGAAGATATTAAAGAGGGCTGCACCATAATAAAAGATCAGGCCGAAATGTTGAAAGTGCGTTTTGGCTCGGCGCTGGCAACAGAAAGTAAAAATGAGGTGGTATCTATTCCCGGGCTCAAAAATAGAGCTCCCAAAGAAATTTCGGTTCGAACCCTAGCCAGCATTATACAGTCGCGCATGGAAGATATTATTGAACATGTGTATTACGAGATCAAAAACTCGGGCTATGAGAAAAAGCTGATTGCTGGAATTGTCATTACTGGTGGCGGTTCTAAGCTTAAGCATGTAACTCAGTTAATGGAATACATGACCGGAATTGAAACCCGTATTGGTTATCCTAATGAGCATTTAGCTAAGGGCACAGACGAAATTGCTTCCCCCATGTACTCTACTTCTATAGGCCTTGTAATAAAAGGCTTTGAAAGGTATGACATGTTAAAAAGCAGTAAATCAGTTCAGGAAGGGCAAGTTCCCACCGGAACAACAGAACAGCCAAAGGGAGGGTTTTTAACCTCTTTTTTCGAAAAGACACGTAAATTTTTTGAGGAAGACAATCATAAAAACACATAAACAACAACCATTTTAAAACCACAAACTATGTCAGAAACAACAAACTTTAACCTCAATTTTGCCTTGAGCAATCAAACAGGTTCAATCATTAAAGTAATTGGAGTAGGTGGCGGCGGATCAAATGCCGTAAACCACATGTACAAACAAGGCATTCATGGCGTTGATTTTATCGTGTGTAACACCGATGCGCAGGCACTTGAATCAAGTCCTGTTCCTGTAAAATTTCAGCTGGGTTATACGTTAACTCAAGGGCACGGCGCAGGTTCAAATCCTGAACAGGGTCGTAATGCAGCTATAGAGAATATCGAAGAGATAAAGCGATTAATCTCTGACGGCACCAAAATGGTGTTCATCACCGCAGGGATGGGCGGCGGAACCGGGACCGGCGCCGCACCAATTATTGCAGCTGCTGCAAAAGAGTTAGGCATTCTAACGGTAGGTATTGTAACCATGCCATTTACAATGGAAGGTGTTACAAGAAGACACAAGGCTGCCGAAGGTATTGCCGAGCTTAAGAAAGCTGTTGATACCCTCATTGTTATATCTAATGATAAATTACGTGAGTTGTTTGGCAGCTTATCGGTGAGTGCTGCGTTTTCAAATGCCGATGATGTGTTAACCATTGCGGCGAAAGGGATTGCCGAAATTATTACGGTAACGGGCTACATTAATGTTGACTTTGCTGATGTGCAAACGGTTATGACCAACGGCGGAACGGCCATTATGGGTTCAGGGTCTGCCGAAGGCGAAAAACGGGCATTACGTGCCATCGAAACAGCCTTGTCATCGCCGCTTCTTAACGATAGCAAAATAACTGGGGCAAAGCACATTCTTATCAATATAACCGGAGGAGAAAAAGAAATTTTACTCGACGAAATAGGTGAAATCATTGATTATGTGCAAGAAGAAGCAGGAAAAACTGCTAACGTAATCTTTGGTACCGGATCGGATGCCAAACTAGGTGACAAAATAAATGTGATGCTCATTGCTACCGGCTTCGACAGCCAGGAGCAAAACCAGCAACGTGTCGTTAAAGCACTTAATGAAG
>JBKCHQ010000042.1:0-7419 GCA_046302715.1 Bacteroidia bacterium
TGCGGACAAATAATGTAGCAGCTATGGTCGTGTGCTACATAATTTTTAAAGTCGATAAGCTGGTTTCCGCCACCCCGTTCAATAAGCATGATTTCGTAATAAGTGTGGCGGTGCTCGCGCTTATAATCGTATGGATTGCTATAGTCGAGGGGTAAAATATTGATGTGTTGCGATCCTGCTTCGAGCGCATGTACAGGAAGGCTTTGCGCGTTAATCATTCAATTTAATTAAGGTGGCTTGTTGTATTTGTTCTCTCTTATTATTGAATATGAGCAGTCGATAAATCCCTGCGTTCAAATTTTCTGTGTAAAGCATATTGTTCAAAATCCCACTACTCATTAATTTTCCATCGCTTGCCACAAGGTAATATTGATAAACTTCATTATCAATTCCTGATATATGCCATGCGTTACCCGTATTAGGATTAGGCGAAACGTTTAAATACTTGTTTTCGTGAATATTCCTATTTTGGGTGATTGTTACCGTATAATCCTCCGAATTGCGGCTGCATCCCTGCGCATTGGTTCTCATAACCGAATAAATTCCTGCGGCATTTATTTCCAAGGAATCGGTGTTTTCGCCATTTAGAAGTGCGCCGTTCAAATACCATGTGATGTTGCCTTCGCCCGTTGCATAGAGGAAACCGCTCGTTTGCGAAATAACCGGCATATCGGGTAGCGTAATAATAGTAATGCTTAAGGTATCATATGCAATACATCCCGAATTTTCAGCACTAAAAATAAATATTGGCGCTGCAATTACCGAATCAATTTGGCAGGTATTACCTAAAAGTTCATTATTCGACGTAAACCAGCTGCACTGCCCTTGGTTGGTAAATCCTGCTAAATCAATCAAACTGCCTTCACATATCGAAGTGTCGTTCATAATGCCGATTTCAGGTGCTGTATTTAACGTAATCAAAACAGTGTCGCTATTGCTTCCTAAATTATTGCTTGCCGTTAAAACATAGTTTCCGCTCTGGCTTACGGAGATGGCTGCAGTGGTATCGCCGGTGTTCCAAAGGTAGGCATCGGCACCGGGCGAAAATCCATTGAGTGTAAACGTGCCACAAACCAAGGTATCGCTGCCTAAATCCACAAAAGGGGCAGATGGAAGTTCAAATGCACCGGGATCGGGAGCTATAGCGTTTCTTGGATTTCCATAGATATCGGTGATAATTCCAAGTGGCGTGCCCATGTTTTCTAATGCTGTATTGGTAAACCACATCGAATCGGGTATGGTGGAGTAAAACACCGGATTGCTGACTACCGAATGTTGATCGCCAACGGTAATGGATTGCACTTCTTCTATGCTATTGTTGGGGCCTCCGGTAATGGTACCTCCCGAATAAAAAACGTTATAATCTGAATTGCTGTTACTGATGTTGTTATATGCCAAGGCAAGGCCTAAGCCCGCATTCACTATGATATTATTCTTCACGTTAAGGCCGCTCGAATTGCTGATGTTTAACGCAAAATTATCGGTGTCGGCCGAGTTGTGTCGCACGGTATTGTGGTAAATATCGGTATTGTTGGTATTGATTATGCGCATACACATGCCAACGGCAATAACGTCAACCCCCAGATTGCAGGTCAGCACATTGTTGCTGATTTTATTTCGAATATTTAAAATTCCGCTTCCGTTATTAATTAGATAAAGGGCCGACGAGCCTTGTGCTCCGCCCGCATGGAAAAAGTTGTTACTGATAGTAAAATCGATCAAACCTAATCCATACATGGCGTATGTTGTATTTGATGCTCCCCCTGTTATACGATTGTATTGAATGCGCGCATGTGTCCAGTTGCGCGCATCCAGGGCTTCGTCGCCACCCCCGATTACCTGATTATGTTCAAAGATAAGATTGTATTTAGTAGGTCCTGTTCCCACCAAATTGCAGGTAATGCCGCTTCCTCCTAAAATGCGTGAATATTTAATGCTGAGGTTTGAATCGGGAAAGGCTACCAAAGCATGATCAGACGATGATGAGGTGGATGAAGTAAATCCTCTCACTTCGCAATGTTCGAGCGTAATGTTTGAGCCAAATGATGAATGAAATGCCGCGTAATTGCTGGTACTGGCATTTTGAACGATGCTCATATGCTTAAACGCTATACAGCGTGTGCCTACAAGGCGCACCGTACTAGGAAAATCGCTGGTTCCTGATGAAGTAATGCTCACCAGTGAGCTGTCTTGACTTTCGCCTTCAAAAGTAACTGTATTCATCGCCGAACTTCCTTTAATCTCTTCCAGAAATATGCGCTCCAGATAATTTCCGTTGCGCACTTTAATAGTTACGGGTCCGCATATGCCGCCATATTTTAAACGGGTAACTGCCGCCGAAAATGAATTAAAACTTGGATTCGCCCCACCCAAAGTATAGGAACCCGACAATGCTTCGTACAATTCGGGCGAAAAATAAAGGTTGTCGGGGGCGTATGGATCAGGCTGCTGGTTTACTGAATTGATAATTATGTTGAGATCATTCACCGCCAACGGAATAAGTGGAAAGGAGCCGGCCAAAACCTCGGTTTCGGCTCCACTTTGTAGATTGCCGTTCCAGGTTAATATGGTAGAATTGCCGTTCCAGATTAGCTCATAGTCAACTTGTGTTATAGGGCTCTGTCCAGAATTAATCAATCGAAACGAAACAGGAATTGATCCACAATATACCGAGTCGGGATTAGGGTTCAACACCTGCGAAATACCCGCAGATAGTGGAATTGGGGTGTATTCGTCGGCGCCAATATCGGGCGATGTGCTGCTACGGGCCTCACCATCAATATCGGTAGTAATATCTACAGGAATTCCTTTGGCATTAAGTGTTGCAGGCAGCACATGGAGGTCGCTTACCGAAACGTAGCCGGGATTTAAGCTGTAAGAATTAGTCGGCAATGAGGCTTGTACTTCGCCGTTAAATACATTGTTGTGACTGTAAACCTCTAGTGCGTTGGGACTGCCTATCACATTAAAAATATCGTTACCTGGGCGCGTAACAAAGCTGTTGTTTTGAACCCGAATGTTGGTGCTGCTGTTTGAAATTTGTGCAGCGGTAATTTGATACGAATCAAAAACATCAATGTTAAAGCTGTTGTAATACACATCGGCATACCGCACGTCTTGCATGCTTATGCCTCCCGATCCGGGCTCCGATCCGTAAACACTCACAAAGTTGTTATTTACTTTTGAGCGTGCTGTATTGGTTGCATAAACGCTGATGAGTTGAATGCCTGCACCACCGTTTAGGTGTATTCGGTTTCGACTTACGACGGCTGTACTGCAATAGGTAATTTGTAAAGCAGCAAAACCACTCAAACCGCAGCTGTCAATTCGGTTTTCGGTGAAGCTGAGATTATTATTATAGGAAGCCCGAAGTGCTGCAGCGCTCGGATACAAAAAGCGGTTGTTTTGCACCGTTCCACTGCTAATGGGAGTAGTGGAGCCCGCATAAATACCAATGGAGCGGTATCCGCCCCTGAATACGCAATTTTTAACGGTGTACGTATTGATGGTGCCGCCAAATTGAAGCAGGTCTTGTGAGGCATTATTCACCGTTCCACTTGAAATTCCGCTGATGCGCGCATTTTCTATTTTGAATCCCGAGCTGCTGTATACTTGAAACACAATGTTATAGCTTCCTGTTTCAGGAGCTTTAAAGCTCATCCGTTTAAATACCACATTTTGCGTGTTTAACACATTAACCACATAGTTATTGGCATTGGTAGCGGAGGTTTGCACCATCAGTACAGAAGATGAATCGCCATTTTCTGATTGAAAGGTAATGGTACGGCTGGCCGAATTGCCCGGAACACTACTTATGTTAATACGTTCATTGTAAGTGCCTGGCCTGACATTAAAGGTGACATTTCCCGAAATACCTGATGTGTTTAATGCCGCAGCTGCCGCAGTAAAATTGGCATAGGATGGATTGCTTCCTCCAATGGTGTATGTGCCGTTTAATTGTGCATTTATAACATTACTAATCAATGTTATGTAAAAAAGTATCAATCCCCGCATGGCATATTGGTTTTGGTTAGGAGCCCCTTTTTCGAAATGGTTCTGCATTGAAATGTCAAAAATGTTGAAATTCTTTGACATATTTCAGTGGACTGCGTCTTTTTGATAGTTTATGGGAATTATTTGGTTTATTGCCAAACCTTCAGATGTTAAACATCTATTTAACCCAAATTGGGCAATAGAATTGCTCAATCTGCCGCAAGGGCCGAATGGATCTTTGATTGGTCGGTATTAACCCAGATGCATCCCGCAGATTTAGCGCCCTAAGCATTAGCGCATTTCATTTCTAACGCTTAACCGGCATTAATTATCTTAAATTTTGATATAACTAGGACAGCTATAATGATTTCTCTTTTTGTTGGTTATGACGTTCGAACCAGGTGTTCTTATTTGAATTTATGCGTGGTTAATAATTGAATTAATTGTTTATCGTTGTACAATATCCAATTAACGATAGATAGACTTATCTTCGAGACAATTTGAAGCCGCTACAGCATCTTTTAATTTATGCGGTTTTGAATTTTATTACCCTCAAGGGAATCGGTTTTAAATGGGTAATTCTTTCGGATACCTATTTACAAGGAAAAATAATTTTAATTAAATTTTCTGTAAACCCGCTTTTACCAATATTTTTCTGAGCGCCATACCTGAAAAATAACCCAATCCGATAGAAATACCTCTGCTTTTTAGCTGGTTGTACCTGAAGAAATTATAAAACCTAGCATAATTGCCACCTTTAGGGCGTTGATATCTGCCGTTGATTCCTAAAGTATCATTGCCCCAGGGGAATTTAAAATTGAAAAGTAAGGATTCTGACGAAAGTGAAGCATCGCATCGATCTTGACTAAAATCTGCAGGAATAAGGCCTTGCTTTAACGAAAGTTGGTACGAACAATCGTAATCACTAAGCCATATATATGTTGGCGATAAAAGTCGACACCAAATACCAAAGTCCTTTTTCATATTTTGAATAAAAGTCAAGGCTTGTTGTTCTAACTCCTGGGCAGCTACCGCATTATTTTTAACCAGATTTTCTCCTTTTAGAATCCTTTCAAAATCGCTGTTATAACTATCAACTGCACGATCGGTAGGGTCGAAGCCATAAGGCTCGTAACGATCGCCGGGATAGAGCATTACGGGCGCAGCTTTAGTGTTTTTGCGTATGTATTCGACCACCTTTCGTGGGCGATTTACTTCATCGTTTAGATAAAAATTTTCCTCGTGGCAAAACCAAATAAAGCTGGCAATTGGAATAATTATTTGGGGATTAAAATACGCTGCTTGAAATTTTAATCCGTCTAGTTTATCATCGGCCACTTTGAGTCTAAAATCACGCTGATCTTTGTTGCCTGCCCAATAGGCATAAGAAAATTGAGTGAGCAAAATATCTATTTTACCTACTTTTGAAGCTATTCGTAATGCATCATTTTTATCGCGAATTCCGCAGTCGTTGGTGTTAAAAATTGTGAGCTCTTTTGTGCGAGCCACCATCCATGAATCGCCCTCCTGATAATGTTCGCACATAAACTGAAAATCATTGCCCAAATCCAAGACTTGATTGGGATGTATTTCAATAACTTCTTTAAACCCCACTTTTCGACAATAATTAACCACACGTTTGTCGGGAGTTACTTGAAATAATACCGTGATGTTTTTGCGATGTGCTTCATCAATTTTATTAATGTTGGGCGGAAAAAAATGGTCGGGATGTTCGTGAGAAAACCAAATGTGAGTAACATGTTTAAAATCTTCGTACTTAAATCTCGTCTCAGCAATTAAATCCCAACCGTTATTAAATACACGCCCTTCTATCCAGGGGTCAATCATGAGCACAACATCGTTGTGGCGCAGAACGAAGGAGGAGTGATTTACGAATTCGATTTCCATAACTCAGCATTTAGGCTTACAAACTTAATTAAAGTCTTAGTTTAATAATGAGCTTTTCGGGCTGAATTTATTGAATATAAACAAGTGCAGCGAGAATACTGATGTTTTGTTCTGGGGGCCACCATCCTCCTCCCCACACTCAAGTTACAAATAACCGAATCAACTATCCGTTAATAAACGTTTATAAACACTTAGTTATCAACAGAAAGAGGGGAATTTTCTTCTTTGATTTATACCAAAGTATCCCGAACTTGAGATCGGGAGGGATCACGTGTTTCCCTATTTTTTCATCACGGCTTTTTTCGTCGATTAAATGTTGAAAACCAAGCACTTATAATATTATTCAAGCGCATAAGGAAGAAATAACGTACAAAGCGGAACGGCAAATACTACCCACCTGAGCAAAAGTATGGTACGAATTGTATGGTCTATCTAATCCATTATTCGGGTCAAAAAATCGCGTTTAAAATTGATATTTCGATTTTTTCGAAACAGATTAGCTCACATTTAATTCGTTATCACAAAATCCCAAACTGGGTCAAATGATGATTCCAATGCTTTACATTTAGTAAATCCCATTCGAATTTATCGAGTTCGCCAAATACCGCATTCTTTGTTTTAGCTTCTGGATTTGCTTTGAAAAATGCTTCACAGCGCTCCCAGGCGTCGAACATTTTTTGTTTCGCCGTGGCGAGATCGGTATGCTTTAATGCCTCGGTTTGTTCCTTTTGCATAAGCGGATGTGCAAACGAGCGCGGCATGGGCTTGTGGTTATAAACCATTTCCACCACTTTATCCAAATGCTCGGGCGCAGTTGCAATTTCGAAATCCTGTATTTCGCCAGAAGCAATGCGGTAAGCCATCTCCATATGCTCCACCATGTGCTGGGCCGACATCATGCCCCACGCAGCTTTCGATTCTTCTGTCAACGATTTTAAATACGTTTCAACACTAGAGCGGTTAATCTCCTTAAATGGCGAACGCTTCTGCACCATGGTCAAAATAGTCGCAATAGCAACTAGTTCATCGTTCTGATCGAAAACCTCCACAAACCATTTCACAATACCGCATGGAACCTCGCGACCAACACTGTCGCGCTCAATTTTTTGCTTGCAGGTTAAGCGCACATAAAGCGTATCGTTGTGATAAACCGGACGCAGGAAACGACATTCTTCCAAACCATAGTTTGCTGCCACCGGACCTTTGTTAGGCCAAACGAATAAACCTGCCGCTGCAGCCAAAATAAAATAGCCATGTGCGGTACGCTTCTCGAAAATGCTGCCTTTGAGCGAGGTAACATCGGTGTGCGCGTAGAAATGATCCCACGTGAGGTTTGCAAAATTGATGATATCGGTATCGGTAACCGTGCGCTTGTGCGTTTTGATGCTCATGCCCGGCTCAATGTCGTTCCAATAATACTGAAAGGGATGCTGTGCCGCTTCTTTGTAAGCCGAATTGGGCTGGTAAATCCCCGTAATTTCGGTAAGTGTGGTTGGACTTCCCTGTACAGCGCAGCGC
>JBKCHQ010000043.1:0-5391 GCA_046302715.1 Bacteroidia bacterium
GGGCACGTACGGCAAGCGCCACTGCGGTGTAGGTTTTGCCCGTGCCGGCAGGGCCTATGGCAAATACCATATCGTTGCGTTGGGCGCTTTCAACAATGCGTTTTTGATTGGGTGTTCGGGCCTTAATTACCAAGCCCGAATTTCCGTAAACTATAATGTCCGATCCACCCGAATCTTCGGGACTTAGTTCCGGCAAATCGGTATCGGGATTCATCATTTTGCGAATAAACTGTTCGTTCATGCCTCCATAACGCTGGTGATGGGCGATGAGTCGGTTTATTTTAGATTCGAAGCGCGAAATTTCATCGGCATTGCCCGTAACTTTAAGCTCGAGGCCTCGTGCCACCAGTTTAAGCCCGGGAAAAAAACTACGGAACAGATCCAGATTGCTATCGTTAACTCCGTAAAGCTGCACCGGATCAACGCCGGCTAGTAAAATAATTCGTTCGGTCAAAAGACAATAAAAAAAAGATGATGAATGGTTGTATTTCTTCTACAAATAAAGGAATTTTGACGCCACTGGGCAACGTTTCCCCAACCTTTTATGGCAATAATAACCCTAACCACTGATTTGGGCATTTCTGATTTCTATCTGGCTGCGGCTAAGGGTGATTTATATACACGTGTTCCCGACGTTAATTTGGTGGATGTTGCGCACGAATTTCTAAAATTCGATATTCTTCGTCCATCAATAATTCTGGCGCATGTATGGCGGCGATTTCCCAAAGGTACCATCCATATTGTAGCGGTCGATTCGCTCGAAAGTGAGCGTGTACCATGGATTGCCGCCGAATTTGAAGGCCATTATTTTGTAGGTGCCGATAACGGGATGTTTTCGGTTATTGCAGGCGACCATCCCGATAAAGTGGTGCAGATTAATCGCCCTAAAAACTTGGAGGCCATGCCATCGTTTCCATTGTTAGACGCCTTTACTCATGCTGCAGCGCATTTGGCAAAGGGGGGCGATATCAACGATTTGGGAAGAGCCCGCAGCGATTGGCAGCGTATGTTGGTGCAACGGCCGCCCATTTCGGAGGGCTTAATTCGTCCCAATATTATTTATATCGATACTTTCGGTAATCTTATTACCAATTTAACACGCGAGGTGTTTGACGAAGTGGGCCAGGGTGCTCCTTTCGAAATTCAAATGCCTCGAAGCCGTTTTGCGGTTAGAACCATCTCGCAATCGTATGCAGACGTTCCTGAATCGTCGCCGCTGGCGTTATTTGGCCATACCGGTTTTCTAGAAATTGCTATTTCACGAGGCTCTGCTGCCCGCCTCATGGGCTTAAGGGTAAGCGACACTATACGTATCGAATTTTATGCTGATTAGAACCGTTGAGATGCATTTTGCCTTCGAAAATCTACCTTTATTTTTTAAATTGTTCGAAGGCAGTCGAGATAAAATACAGAACTTTCCGGGGTGCATTTCACTCGAGCTATTGCAAGCATCCGAAGATCCTGGTATGCTCACAACGCTAAGCCGATGGACAAACAACGAGGCTCTACAGGCCTATCGGAATTCAGAATTATTCAAACAAACCTGGGCGGCAACAAAAGTACTGTTTGATGCACCTCCCAAGGCAACCAGCCATTTTTTAAAGTAATTCCCAAATCTTTTTTGATTCGGTTTTGAAAGCCTAATCATTCGAAGCATCTTTGCACACCAAATCCATTTTACTTATGAAAATAGGCATCATAAGAGAAGGTAAAATTCCGCACGATAAGCGTGTCGCCTTTACTCCCGAGCAGTGCAAAGAGTTGAGCACTCGTTTTCCGGATACCGAAGTTATTGTGCAGCCCTCCGAACATCGCTGCATTTCTGATGATGATTATAAAGCAGCCGGCATTACGATTAGCGAAGACCTATCCGCATGCTCTATTCTATTTGGGATAAAAGAAGTTCCGGTGGATGCGCTGATTTCGGATAAGACTTATCTGTTTTTTTCGCATACGATTAAAAAACAACCCCATAACCGTAAGCTGTTAAGAGCTGTCTTGGAGCGCAACATTAAGCTGGTAGATTATGAAACGCTAACCTGGGAGAATGGAAGTCGTGTTTTGGGCTTTGGTCGTTTTGCAGGCATAGTGGGTGCACACAACGGTTTGTTGACTTGGGGCCGCAAAATGGGACTATTTACCTTGAAGCCTGCCTATTTGTGCAGCAATTATAAGGAAATGATCAATCAGTATGCAGCAATTACGTTGCCTCCCATTAAAATAGCTTTAACCGGCGATGGCCGCGTGGCGCATGGTTGTCTCGAATTGCTCGATAAATTGAACATTCGTGAGGTTACCCCACGTGAATTCATTGAAGAGACTTATCCTTATCCTGTATATGTACATCTTGTACCCGAGGATTTTTATGCACAAAAAGACGGCGCTGTGTGGGATAAATCTGATTTTTACCGCAATCCTGAAAATTACGTTTCCACCTTTAAGAACTACACAAGGCACTGCGATTTAATGCTTAATGCTATTTTTTGGAACGAACGCATACCGCGGTTTTTTAGCCTGGAAGATATGAAGGCGCGCGATTTTAACATTCGTGTGATTGCCGATATTAGCTGCGATATTAACGGGTCGATACCGGCCACATTGAAGGATACCACCATCGAAGATCCTGTTTTTGGGTACCATCCCTTATCGGAAACCATTGTAGAGCCGTATCAGAAGCATACCATTGATATTATGGCCGTGAGCAATTTGCCCTGCGAATTACCATATGATGCATCGCAAGCATTTGGCGAGCAATTGCTCAAACACGTGGTAGGTAATCTCATGCTGCGCGATACCGGCGATATGATTGCACGAGCCACCATTGCCGAAAACGGAGCGCTATGTCACAAATACGCTTATTTGTCCGATTACGTAGCCTGATCGCGTTTTTTGCGAATGCCGTCGCCATACATCACCAACAAATCGCGTAACTCTTGCGTGTTAATCGGTTTGCTGATATAATCGTTCATTCCTGCCTCAATACACATCTCCTTATCGCCTTTTAAGGCGTTGGCCGTAACAGCTATTATAACGGGTTGGTGCTCAGCGCCCAGTTCACTTCTAATGAGTCGAGTGGCTTCAATGCCGTCCACATCCGGCATCATCACATCCATAAGTATGAGGTCGTAGCCGTTTTTCTGCATCATGTCGAAGGCCTGCTGTCCATTTTCGGCCAGATCTACTTTATAGCCAAATATCTCCAATACCCGTTCGGCTAATTTCTGATTGATAAGATTATCTTCGGCTAAGAGTATCTTCATGGGAAAATCGCTGGCAATGTTCTGATTGTCTAATGTAGTGCCAGATGTAGAGGTGCTTTCAGATTTATCGACGTTTTGATGTTCCAGGATACTTACCATTCTATTGAGCAAAACATCGTGTCGTATGGGCTTGTTGATATGTCCCTTGAAAAAGCGATTAATTTCGGTTCGTGAAACTGAGCTTCCAATGGAGGAATAGAGCAAAAGCGGAATACCTGTATGCAGTTGGGCTGCGTGTTTACCGAATTCCAATCCATCCATATCGGGCATGCGCATGTCAATAATTCCCATATCGAAACGAGTACCTTCCTTCAAGGCGGCTAATGCGAGCAGCGGATTTGGAAAACTGGTAACATGCATCCCGTAATTGTGAAACATTTGCTCCAGAATTTTGCGGTTGGTGTGGTTATCGTCTAATATTAAAATGCGTTTATCTCTGAGTTTTTCGAGGTTTCGGTATTGTTGAATTTCGATATGGGTGCGCTCCATTTCGAGAGTAAAGTAAAACCGTGTACCTTTTTGCTGAATGCTGCTGGCCTTTAGTGCGCCTCCCATCAATTCAACCAATCTGGTGCTAATGGCCAGCCCAAGCCCGGTGCCGCCGTATTTGCGGGTGGTGGTATTGTCAATTTGCGAAAAGGGTTTGAACAGGCGGTCGAGCTTTTCATCGGGAATACCAATTCCGGTATCGTTTACATTAAAGGTAAGCTGCACGCGGCGGTCGTTTTCCCATACCTTTTCCACTTCGATATGAACTTCGCCTTTTTCGGTGAATTTTATGGCGTTTCCAATAAGGTTCACAAACACCTGCCTTAAGCGGGTAACATCGCCGCAGAGGTGAAATACCTCATTATTTTGAACCGAATACAGGAGCTCCAGGTTTTTTTCATAGGCCCTGGAGGAGAATAGATTCATTACCTCTTCAATAAGCGCATTCAGGTCGAATGGAGTGGCTTCGAGCTCCATATGACCGGCTTCGATTTTCGAAAAATCGAGAATGTCGTTAATGATATTTAAAAGATGCTCGCCCGAAAATCTTATCGTATCAACATAATCGCGTTGTTCGTTACTTAATGCAGTTTCAGACAAAAGACTGGTCATACCAATTACGCCGTTCATTGGGGTGCGAATTTCATGGCTCATGGTAGCCAGAAAGTCGGATTTGGCTCTGGTGGCATTTTCGGCAATTTCTTTCGAGTGAATGATCTCCTCTTCAAATTCCTTCATGCGGGTTATGTCGCGAATGGCGCCATCGTAAAGCACCGTGCCGTCTTTTTCAGTAGTGCGCATGCTCGAAAGCAAGCCCCAAAAAACACTGCCGTCTTTACGTCTAAATTTTACTTCTTTATTGGTAAATGAACCACGTTCTTCAATTTCGGCCAGCAATTGCTGACGTTGTACCGTATCGCTAAAAAGTTCGGGTACAGCGCAACTCAGGGCTTCGCCTTCGCCCTCAAATTCAAACATTTCGATAAATGCTTTATTCACATAAATAAGACCTTGGTCGCGGCTGCTTCTAAATAAACCTTCTTTAATATTTCGGTTAATAGACGACAAAAGCTGCTGATTGCGTTTGATGGTTTCTTCGCTTTGCTTTCGTTCTGTAATGTCGATAGCGAAAACCGCAGCACCAGTTACCTTTTGAAGGGCATTTTTAATAGGATAAAACTTTATTTCAGCTATCGAAATATAGGAACCCAAATTGGTGCGATCGTAATATGTGCGTGGCTGCCCTTGCATGCATTTGTCAATGCGATCGCACAATACCGCAGCGGTATCAGAATATTCTTCCGGAAAAAGATCAGTAATCTTTAAGCCCCGTTCAGGTTTAACCCCGTAACGTGCGTAAAAACTATCCTCAAAATTTAAGTTAAAGTCCATCAATTCATACGCTGCGTTAATGAGTACGATTTCATCGTCGGTAGCATCGAGAATGGCACGTAGGTTACTTTCGTTTATAGGCGGACGTTGTATGGGAATTGGTATGGGGACGTTTGTTGTATGCCTTAATTTGCCTACCTCTTCAAGTAAATCGTCATGATTTGATTTTAAAGTGATGATTTCATTCAACATTTCGCGTTCTTTTTCAGAAAGCACGTTAACTTGATGAGTCCATTTTTCGAGCGGAATG
>JBKCHQ010000044.1:0-5405 GCA_046302715.1 Bacteroidia bacterium
GTGAGGCGTTTTTGCTCTTCGAGCGAAATACCGAGTTTTTCGAATGTTTTGCGAAGTTCAGGATCTACCTCGTCGAGGCTGTTGAGCTGCTTTTGCTTTTTGGGCGCTGCGTAGTAAATAATATCCTGAAAATTAATGGGCGGATAGTGCACATGTGCCCAATCGGGCGATTCCATCTTTTGCCAATGGCGATAGGCTTTAAGACGGTATTCGAGCATCCACTCGGGTTCTTTCTTCTTGGCAGAGATAAACCGAACGATATCTTCACTCAGCCCCTTAGGAGCCGATTCCATTTCGATATCGGTAGTAAATCCGTACTTGTATTCCGAATTGATGTGATCCTCTAAAATTTCGTTGCCCGTACCCGCCATATCCTAATCTTTGTTAAACGGCAAAACTTTCGCCGCATCCACAGGTGCGTGTAGCATTGGGATTATTGAATGCGAAACCTTTTCCGTTGAGACCGCCGCTGTATTCGAGCTCGGTGCCCACCAAATAAAGGAAACTCTTTTTATCAACCAGGATCTTAACCCCTTTATCTTCAAAGAGCTGATCGCCATCGCGCATTTCGGTATCAAAATCCATCTTATAAGAAAGACCTGAACAGCCTCCACCTTCAACACCTACGCGTAAATAGCTATCCACAGCAAACCCGCTTTCGGTCATCAACTGAGCGAGCTTTGTCTTTGCAGTTTCTGAAACGGTTATCATATCTTTTCTACTTCTAAAGCGTTAAACACGGCATCTGCCACAATTGTTTCAAATGGCAGCATGGTTATTTAGAATAAATCTAAAAACAGAACAAAAGTAAGGTATTCGTTTGGAAATACAAATAGATCGGCAATAAGCTTAGGGTTTCTTTACATACCAATCTCTAACTAAACGTGCCCAATGCGTGTAAACAATTCCGCTGGGGTGCAGATGGTCTGATGCCATCATGGCGCTATCGTTTAAAGCCAGTCGCGAATGTGGGGTTATGTCGATAAACGCAACCTTGTAATTCGACGAAATATTCTTGCAAGCAGTATTAAAAGCATCAATTTCGCGGGCAATAAGTGCTCGGTCGCGATCGGCGGCAAATGGTGTGGCCCCCCAATCGGGGATGGAAATTACAATAGTTTTGGAACTATCACCACCAGCATAAAGGATGGCCCGTTTAAGCAGTGTTTCAAATTCCGATTGGTAGCTTTCGAGGCTGTATCCGCGGTATTGGTTGTTAACGCCTATCAATAGCGAAACCAGATCGAAGGGGCCCTGTGGATTTTCGCGATCAATGGCAGCAGCGAGTTCGTCGGTGGTCCAGCCAGTGGTAGCAATAATCTGTGGGGTTTCGAACTGGATGCCATTTTCGGCCATCATCGTTACAAACTGATTGGGCCAGCGTTGGCTTTCATCAACGGCTTCGCCAATGGTGTAGGAATCGCCGAGGGCTAAAAAACGAAGGGAATTAGAGTGTAGCTTCATTAAAGCGAGAAATTGTGCGCTATAAAATTAAAAATGAACAGGTTATTTTTTTGCGAGGTGAATTTGGTATCGATAAAAAAAGACCTTCGAACTTGATACTGAGGCGGCAAATGTATTAAAATCTAAGTTTCGCAGGAATGGTGGGTAATGCCCCTTGGCAGATGAAAATCTTCCCTCGTTGAAAGACGCAGCACAAATTATAAACAGTCCAATGCTTCATAGGTGCAGGACCCTGACCGTGATAACCCCCGTGCAAAAAAACATAACAAACGGTGCACCGCCCTACACCATAAAACCCTATTTTTGAGCCATCAAACCTAAAAGCGATTGATATAGAAAACTCTTAAAAACTCAACATAATTAGCGTTTGCTAAAACCTGTCGTTGAAAGGTCGAAAATTCAAATGAGAACAGGGAATACGTGCAATACGCTCGCGCAAAAGCGTGGGCTTTGTTCTATTCTGTTCTCAGGGATTCGACCCCCTCAACGACATGTAGGCAACTGTCCCACGCTGATTTTTTATACTAACCTCTAACCGTATTGCAGGGCGGGCAATGCACCAAATAAATAATTATGAGAACAAATTTATTTTTAACCGCCGCGCTCAGCCTATGCCTTTGTGCAGCCAGCACGGCACAAACCTTACCGTCCTATTTGCCTACCGATGGTTTGGTGGGCTGGTGGCCGTTTAACGGCAATGCGAATGATGAGAGTGGAAATGGGAATGATGGAAATCCATATGGTGGAGTTTCCATCACTACAGATAGATTCGGCAATAATAATGCGGCCTACAATTTTGACGGATTAGATGATTATATTGAAATTCAATCCAATACTGCATTAAACTTACCTGAATCATATACAATCAATGTATGGGCAAATGCACAGGAGTTTTTAGGGCAATTTACAGATGAGCCATCAATAGTGTCAAAATTTGGTGGTTGGGGTAGTGGTGGTTACGCTATTTTTATGGGTGAAGACGTTGGTGCTATTAATTACTGCTACCAGCAGGGCGGAAATAATAGAATGCGTATAACAAACTACTCTGCAGACACTTGGTATAATATCACTGCTGTATATGATAATTTAAAAACAAGATTATACATTGACGGCATTTTTGTTGATTCTTTGGATAATAGTGGCAGTATCGAACCGAATGATATACCTCTATGTATAGGAAAAGAAGGGCAAATCCACAGTAATATTTCATATTTCAAAGGGATGATCGACGACATCGCCATTTACAACCGCGCCCTTACCCCCGAAGAAATTACCGCCCTTTACACAGGCCAGCCTGTAAACCCGCCTACCACGTGCAACCCGCTGCCAAGCAACCTCCAAAATGGTCTCGTAGGCTACTGGCCCTTCTGTGGGAATGCTAATGACGAAAGTGGGAATGGGAATAATGGAACGGTGAATGGCGCAACCTTGACCGAGGATCGGTTTGGGAATGCGAATGCGGCGTATTCGTTTGATGGAAATGGAAATTATGTTTCGATTGCTGATAATAATGATCTGCTTTTGGAGAATACTGACTTTTCAATTAGCGCTTGGATATTACCACTAAGTGCATCTAATGGCCATATTTTCTACAAAGGTTTTTCTTCAGGAAATTCTTCAAAATATATTTTTGCTATGTACAACCAATCTCTTGGTTTTCATATCAATCCACCATCCAATATTTGGATTGTTTCTGATTCAATTCCATTGGGAATTTGGCAATTAGCAACTACTACAAAACAGGGAAATCTTATTAGTTTCTTCAGAAATGGAGAATTTTATGGTCAGCAGACATTAAATTATCCAATTCCGAATACCAGCGGAGTTGAAGCAAGGATTGGTGGGGCAGAACCTAATGGTGGTGGTGGGTGGAATGGCCAACTCGACGACATCGGCATCTGGAACCGCGCCCTTTCCCCCGAAGAAGTGCAGCAACTCTACACCCTCAATGCCTGCACTTTTACCGTGTACGATACCGTTACCATTGAGAACGTGGTTACCGTGTACGATACTGTTCTTACCACCGTTACCGATACGCTCATCATCAACACACTCATTACAGAGTTGGCGCCTCCGGCCAATACCAATACCATCAAGGTTTTTCCCAATCCGGCCGGCAGCACCCTTACCATCGATTACGGCAACTACGCCCTTATGAACGGCTACCAGCTGCGCATCGAGAACTCACTCGGGCAGCAGGTGTTCCAAACCAACATCAACCAGCAAAGCGATACGCTCAGCCTCGGCAGTTGGGGCGGCAATGGCTTGTACTTCGTGCACATCGTCGATCCGCAAGGCAATACGGTAGATATTCGAAAGATTGTGTTGCAATAATTCGTATATCGTAAATCGTAAATCGTATATCGTAAATCGTATATCGTAAATCGTAAATCGCATATCGTCAAACACAAAACCGGAGCTGCTCGTTTGAGTAGTTCCAGTTTTTTAGTTTCATGTACAAATGTTCGCCCCCTTTGCTTTGTAAAGATTTTTCGTTTTTCTATACAGAATAAACTAGATTTGTATAGAAAAATTCATTTTCTTTACAAATGATGCCTTGGAAAATTGCTGAGCTGCCGTTGAATTTGGACTTAGAAACCAAAAAAGTCTTGAAGGCATTACCTGCAGCACATGCTGCTTTGGCAGAACTTAAAGGTCTTGCATCAACTATTCCCAATCAGCATATTCTGATTAACACCTTAGGTTTACAAGAAGCGAAAGATAGTTCGGCAATCGAAAATATTATAACAACCCATGATGATCTCTACAAATCTGAATTGAATTTTGACGCATTCACTTCCTTAGATGCCAAAGAGGTTCAAAACTATATTTTGGCGCTGAAAAAAGGTTTTGAGTTTATTACCACTTCAGGCTTGCTAACCAATAACGGTATATTGCAGATTCAGCGTGTGCTGGAGTCCAATAATGCCGGTTTTCGAAAATTACCCGGAACGAGTTTGAAAAATTCGGTTACGGGTGAAATTGTATATACGCCTCCTCAGGATTATGATGAGATTGTTCGGCTAATGACAAATCTTGAACGCTATATAAACGATCCTTCGTTTCACAGCTGTGATCCTTTAATTAAAATGGCGGTCATCCATTTTCAATTCGAAAGCATACATCCATTTTATGACGGCAATGGGAGAACCGGAAGGATTATCAATATTCTTTACCTCATTCTCGAAAAGCTCCAAACCTTACCCATTTTATACCTCAGTAAGTATATCATCAAGCATAAAACAGCCTATTATCAGCATCTTCAAAACGTTAGAAATGACGAGTCATGGGAAGAATGGTTGCTATTTATGATACATGGAATAGAACAAACAGCCCGGGAAACCATCGCATTAATAGTTGAAATTAAAGAGCTAATGCTAGGGTATAAACACCGCCTTCGAAACAATTATAAGTTTTATTCTCAGGAATTGCTCAATAACTTATTTAAACACCCCTACACGAAAATTGAGTTTGTAGCTCAGGACCTTGGCGTATCCAGGTTAACAGCCGCAAATTATTTGAATACCTTATCTAACGACGGCATGCTGCGAAAAAGTAAATTGGGTGTAGGCAATTATTACATCAATGAAGAATTGTTTGAGCTTCTCACGAAACGCTAATCTGTTATTTTAATCACATCGTTAATTTTCACAGAATACGCGGATACAATTCAGTAAATTTCTGGGGTGTAGCACGCACTGAGGACGTTCAAACTCCGGTTTTAAGTCGAGGACGTATGAGCCACAAACTTCTTTCACGCTTTACCATAGCCATGGGTAAAGCCCGAGGTTCTTCTTTCAACTCTAGAAAAATCAGGAAAAACTCCCCTACCGATCCATCCGTTTGCTCACATCAATCCGCTTCATCGGCTCAAAGCCTTCTACCAGCTTGTCTTTTCCATAAATAAAATCGTCGCGGTCGTAATCGGCAGGTGCAATTTC
>JBKCHQ010000045.1:0-3501 GCA_046302715.1 Bacteroidia bacterium
CATACGAATTACATCGTGCACAACCGGTACATCGGCCGCAGCCCAATCTAAGGACAATAAATCGGATTTGGATACCCAACGCAGTTCTGCATGCTCACGGGCTTGCAACGTTGAACCAACCGCTAATATGCAGCGATAAGGTATGAGTCGAATTACTTTTTTAGGAGTATAAGTGTGCACATGTTCTGGCATACGTTCCATTATTTCGATGGATGCATTGAGTTCTTCCAGAATCTCTCGTTGGAGCGCCACTTTTTCATCCTCATTAGCCTCAATTTTTCCACCCGGAAATTCCCATTTTAAAGGCAAGGCCATCGTCTCGCTCCGCTGGGCGCAAAGTATTAAGTCGTTCTGTTCGATAACGGCGCAAACGACGTGGATGATTGATGCTTTTAACACTGTTGATTTGCTGATTAATACTTGTGCAGGTGTTTTTGAATTTTAGTTAATGGTAGTCCTAAAAACCTCCCGAAGCCTCTCGCATAATGCAATGCGGGTAGGTTCAAACAACTCCGAAATCGAAATGGCATTGTTGTATATGGTGTTGAGCATTGTTGCATCAATAATGGGAACCTGATAGGCCTCTATTTTTACCTCGGTATTGTTTGCCAAGGCATCCGTAACTGATATTTGAAACGATTGAGCAGCATAATTCACTACCGTATCCGGGTAAAGCAACAATACATTTTTCACCTCAAAGCGAATGGCATAAGCAAGCATCTGATATAAATCGGCCTGTGAGATCCCTTTACGCACATCATCAGAATCGGAATACACAATTTTATACTTCGTGTCGGCAATGCACGAAAACATTTCAGTTTTGATCCATAAGTCGGGCCTTAACGCAAAGTTTTTTTCATTGTCTAGAAAGATATCCCCACGCTGCGATTTGGCAGTGATTTCCTCTAATTCGGTCGATATAAAACCGTAGATGAAATCTTCAAAAACATACTCCATCGGCAGCAAAAATGCAAAGAGTTGTAAGTTGTTTTTATAGTTGAAGGATACAGAATTTGAAAGGAATAAGTGACAATAATCGCGCACCGTTTCAAATGCGCCAAACATCGGATTGAATTTAATGGATGCACATTGTTCTGCGCTAACTTTTACGTCAGATACATCGTCAAGAATATACAGTATTTCGCGCAATAACTTTTTATTTTCCAGACTTGAACTTGCATTAAACAGTAAGGATGCGACGTGTTTAACAATTCGATTGAATTCATTGTCTAACTCAAACGAATCATATGTGCAGTTTACCTTGTGCCAGCGTCCAGTACGTATATTCTCGTTTATATACTTTGCCGTATTAATGCGACCTTTTACCACATTCAATTCATGTTGAACCTCTTCATACCGCATGTAAATTGAGGAGTTTAGCAAGTTGTGCGTGTACTTGGCAAAGAGGTAAACTAAAACCTCAAAAAAGTCGCTTTTTGCTTCCCCCAGCGCTGTTTGGTAATTGGGGAATTTTATTTTACGACAATAACTTAACCACCATAAAATATGATTGTGAATGTGGCTTATCTGAGCTTCGGAATAGGTGCGTTGAGCATTGTAGAATATCTTTGGGAGTAAATCAATCTTGCGGCCATTGTAATGGATAACCCCAACATACTTATTCGATTTAATTTCATTGCTGCGGTAAAGGAAATTAAGAAATCGTTGGCTTTCTGAAGTATCTTCAATTTTTGCAGAGAAATACGGACTTTTCTCACGGTTTTTCCAGATGGAGTCAAGAAAATCCTCAAGACCGGAAAAATCATCGACTGCTTTAATCGCGTTTTGATGTTCAAACAGCTGATGCATTTCTTCCTGTTATTTGCAATGGCCAGGCCTCTTCGTTAATAAGCAGATCGGAGCTACGCAATATGTTTTTAACCTCGTTAGTATCGTGCATGTAATATTCGAGCAACAATGGAATTACCTTTCCATTCATGCGCTGTACTAAGGTTTCGTCTTCGCCCATAAAGTAGGCATGCCCAATTTGGAAGTCGTGGCCTTTGGTCTGAATGATGCGTGCATTGATTTTCTTAAGCACATCTGCATCATGCACAGTAGCATGGGGTAAATCGTACTTTGGATACATGGGTTCGAATTCAAACCTTCGTCGTAGAGCAATATCCAGTAATGCGATGGATTTGTCGGCCGTATTCATGGTGCCAATGATGTACAAATTACCGGGCACAGTAAAACTATCGCCGGATGGCAAACTCACTTTCATGGCTGTTTTGCCACCATCTCGTTTATCGGGCTCAATTAGTGTGATTAATTCGCCAAATACCCGTGAAATATTCGCCCGGTTTATCTCGTCAATAATGAGTACATAGTTTTGAATGTTTTGGCTCGGTATGGCTTCAGGCTTCGATTTAGCTACGTATTTACAGATGGCTTCATACACTCCAAAATAATACGTTGCATGCTGTTTGGCCAGTGCACTAATGTTTTGTAAATCTTTTATTTGGCGGCGGTTTTTTACATGTTGCAAATAAAATTCCCTTAAATCGGCAAATTTCATTCTAATACCATTTGAATGTCGAATCCAATTATCGCCTTTATATCGGAATGCATCTTCCTCAACCTCGTAAACCTGACAATTTTCAGTAATCTGAAAAATACCGTCGCTCTCTGATAGTTTATCAATAAAAAGCTCCAAAGCAGAGTCGAACTGCTTCTCAAGTGAACGTTCTGCTGGAGGCTTTCGGCTTGCAATAACATTCTTTAATGCACGATCGGCAATGATTTTAAAAATACCATCTTTCTTTTCGAAACTCAACTGACCGCCTGAATTGGTATCGGGGCGCAAGCCCTGAATAAAATCCTCGTAACTGTAGTTTTGATGAAAGGTAATAAACTCGATGCGCGTATGCAGATGCTTATTAAACACATGCAGTGCCTCGCTGTAATCTTCAATAATTCTTTCTTCAATTAATTCGGCAGCACGGCGCACGGTATTGTAGGTTTTGCCAGTTCCGGGTGGGCCGTAGAAAATGCTATTGAGCGGATATTTTATTGGAGTAGGTGAGGGCATAGTTCCATTTGCTTGCATTATACCGAGCAAACGCTCGTAATAGGTATTGTAATTTTTATCTTCTGTGGCATATTGGGTAATGTCGGTAAGTGTTTTGAGCACCAGATTAAAATCGACTTTCCAATTGCCTGTTAATTTCCAATTTACTTTTCTGCATTTCTGGTATGATGAACGCGTTGAGTCATAAAAATATTCCGAATCAACTACGCCATAGCCCAACAATTCGTTTCTGCCTTTTTTTACAATAATTACATCGCCAACCTTGATGCGTTGATGAAAGTCTTCATTTGCCAGTACATCATTCATTTTGGAGCCCTCGCCTCCGTAAGCCGAGGTTATCGCAGCTTTGATTTCTTCGCGGGTTTTGTATTGACTCAAATCGCCAATTTTGTCCCAACCCAGTCCCATAATTCCTTCTGAATAAAACGCATCCCACATGTGCGCGTTTTCGCCGGGAGCGTACATCCAAT
>JBKCHQ010000046.1:0-2188 GCA_046302715.1 Bacteroidia bacterium
CAACAAATACCATCGCCATAAGAATCGCGGATTATAAAACGATAGCAACCGTTAGGCAGGCAAAAATTAACGGTTTGTGGACCGCTGATTGATCCTACCGCTGCGGTAAAAATGTTGGTATTGGTAGATAAATTCACCAACGACATGCCCGTTTCGTCTGGATAATCATCGGTAATAAGATTCAAGGTATACGCTTCGCCCTGATTTACCGAGAATGAAACCTGAGCATTATTATTGGAAACCTGGCCATCCTGTGCCCCATTATTTGGATTGCTCACCTGAACCTGGAACTGCTGGTTCGAACCTGGATTAACCAGTATTGAAGGAAGATTAACAGTGGCCGACTCAAACGTGGCTAAATTGCCCGTCCAATCAAATGTTTGAAGAGTAGTTCCGGCAAGGCCATATGAAATGGTGCAGGAAACAAGCGGCTCAATTCCGTTATTACGAATTTTTACGCTAGGCTCTATTGACGTTGCGTTACAATACGATGCGGATGGAGATATGATAGACTGAACGCCGGCATCAATAGCAAACTGAGGTACCGAGGCCTCAATGCCATCGATGGATGCCACATCGGAGCCGGTTGGATCGAGCCAGTCGCGTAAACGCGTTGAAGCCGAATTGCCGTTCCATGAAGTAATTAAACGACCATAATAATCATCAATATTATTTCCACAGCTAGCTGTGCCACCATACAATTGCCCAATAATTTGTTTGTTCTCATTATACAACGGAGAACCCGATGAGCCCCCTTCGGTTGTTCCATCTTCCCAATCGAGGATATGCCAACAGTCGGCACCTCCAAATTGGCCCACATCTGTAGCATCATCGTTAAAGGTAATTTTCTTAACATCGCCGGCAGGATGATGAATTCCAACAGCCGAAGCAGGAGGTGCATCCTGACGCGACCAACCCGATAAGTAGGCATTAAAATTTGGATTGATTTCGGATGCTAATTCTACCAAGCAAAAATCGGAGCCGCCATTTCGTGCACGGATGATGCACCCTTGCTGCACATCAGCGGTGCTACCGTCTTGGTTGGGTGTGCACACCGGACTTTGATAATTGAACATGAAAATATCCGTAGTACCAGGATCGCAATGGTCGGCAGTTAAGATAAAAGGTGTTCCATCGTTTGCTGTATTGTTTATAGCAGCTCCAGAGCAATAGCGAAAATTACCCGATAACAACATCACCGAAGAACGAATCTGGTCGGCCCAAGGATCGCCCACCGGACAAACCACGTTGTTATTGCAACTACCCGACGAGCCAAAATCTTTGAGGTCTTTATAAAAATCGCGGTACACATGCACGATTTGACTCAATATTATGTCAACTTGCTGCACCGATTCGGCTGGCACAGAAATCTCGAGTATAACAGTATTACCCCGAACAGGCAGCGTGGCAAAATTGTGTAGCTTGTTCATATTTTGCTCGGTAAATGCACCCAAAACATGCGAGCCATCGGGGTTGTAAACAAACATGCGTGTTCCGCTAGGAACTATAAAACGCTCAAAGGTTAAGTTGATGCTTTGCGCCGATTGAGATTTAATTTCTAGGCTCCACAATTTACGACCGTTAGGTAAATTTTGCCAGTTATTAGCTTCATTTATTGATATTGAAACCGGGAAATCGAGGCCGAAGCGCAAAGATTTATCGCCCATCGAGGCAGCAATTCGATCTTGTTCCAACAAGTCAGCATTATCCACCGAAGGTATTTTATATGTTTCGATGTGTTGAAGCGAAATATCTTTCAAGCCAAGGGGCAATCCGCCAACAGAAGGCTGGGCAAATATGCCTATCGCCATGGTAAGGCTTAAGACTAGTGAGAATATATTTTTCATACAGAAAGTTGGTTTTGAGAAACACAAATGTAAAGGATTATCCTAAAACAGAACAATTCAGATGAAACCTTGCTACTTTTGCACGATAAGATTATGAAACCCTCACTTCCTAAAGGCACGCGCGATTTTTCGCCCATCGAAACAGCCCGTCGCCGTTATATTTTCGAAACCATCCGCAAAGAGTTTGAGCTGTATGGGTACCAGAGCATCGAAACTCCGGCCATGGAAAATCTCAGCACATTAACCGGCAAGTACGGGGATGAGGGCGATCGACTCATTTTTAAAATTCTAAATTCGGGCGATTATCTTAAAGATGTACGCGAAAAACAAGCCGATTTGGG
>JBKCHQ010000047.1:0-23205 GCA_046302715.1 Bacteroidia bacterium
GAGGCATCTTGAAAAATTGCCTTCACCTTGTAGGTTGCTGGTGCAGTAAGATCTGTTAACTTTAAATTGGTGGCAGGTACTTCATTGTATTTAAGACCGTTCATAATTATTGTGAACGGCTCACCGTTTTCGGCAAAAAATATAAGGTTCGACGTTTGCGAAAATCCTTCAAGAGTCAACAGCATCAAGAATGAGATCAAACCTAAAAATTTCATAATCAAATATTTAAACGTTAGGATTACAATAAATGTATGAAGTTTTTTTCGTGCGATCAAATATATGACCAAAATCTACTCAAAAAAAGACTCAACTATTCCACAAAACTCAGTTTGATCATATTAGATTTTCCGAATTCGTGCATAGGTATTGATGCCACGTTAATCATCAGATCGCCACTCTTGATCATTCCTGCATTTTTAAGGATATTTTTTATATCGGAGATGGTATGATCCGTGCTTACCATTTTATCGTAGAAAAATCCACGTACCCCCCAAACAAGGCTTAGCGTATTTAATAGAGCCTCGTTACCCGTAAAAATGAAAATCTTTGCTTTAGGCCTGAAACTTGAAATGCGGAAGGCGGTATATCCTGAGTGCGTCATAGCAACAATAGCAGCTGTTTCCGTCTGCTCTGCCATGTGTACCGCACTGTTGCAAATAGCATCGGTAAGCATCCGCGACTTTTGCGAAACCAACTTATTGTCTTTGTGATAAATGCCCTCAAAACCTTCAACTCGAGCCAGAATCTTTTGAACTGTTTCTATAACACGCACTGGGAATTTTCCCACCGAGGTCTCTCCACTTAGCATCACTGCATCGGCTCCATCCATAATTGCATTAGCCACATCATTTACCTCGGCGCGGGTGGCATTATAATTTGTTATCATGGATTCCATCATCTGCGTGGCAATAATGATAGGGATGGACGCCTCCAAACACTTCTTTACCAGCATTTTTTGAATCAATGGCACATTTTCCATGGGAATTTCAACACCCAGATCGCCACGTGCCACCATTAATGCATCGGTATTCGCTATAATGCCATCAATTTCCTCAATGGCCTCTGGTTTTTCAATCTTTGCAACTACTCGGGCCGTTTTATTTTGACGAGAAATAATATGCTTTAATTCCTGAATATCACTAGCACGGCGCACAAATGAAAGGCCTATCCACTCAACCCCATGATCCAATGCAAATTGCAAGTCGGCAAGATCTTTTTTTGTCAGACAGGGCAGCGAAATTTGGGTATTGGGCAAATTAACTCCCTTTTTGGAAGATAGGGTTCCCCCATGAACAACTTTGGCCACCACTTCATTATCCTTATTGGTGGACTCAACTTCTAATACAATTTTTCCATCATCAATAAGCACAGTTTCGCCGGGTTTTACATCCTGCGGAAATTGTGGATAGGTCATATATAGTTTCTCAGCTGTTCCTATACACTTCTCGGTGGTAAAAGTGATGGAATTACCAATTTCGAGTTGCACGGCATTATTTTCAACTTCACCAATCCTTAGCTTAGGTCCTTGTAGATCAGCCAGAATTGCTGTATGTAAGCCGCGCTTTAAATTTATGGCGCGTATATGCTTAATGAGCGCAGCATGATCGTCATAGCTTCCATGGCTAAAATTAATTCGACATACGTCAACACCGGCAAGAATCATTTGCTCTAATACCTCGGGATTAGCCGTAGCCGGACCCAAAGTGGCAATTACTTTTGATTTACTCTGTACTTTATTCATCATCTTTAAAAAATCAAATTATCTCTGCTTTTCAACTTATTGATATCCATTAAAAATGCGGCATTTACTACCTTTATTTGACGGATTAGCTGAAGCTTTTTTTTTTGGTGCACTTCATCCTCATTGCTTCCACGCAACAAAAGAAAAAAATCAATGGTTGGTTGCTCAGGAATAAGATTTCCCCATTCATTTCTATTGGAAAGCAACTGATATAGAGTCCCTTCCTCCTCAGCTTCACTTAAATAAGGCGGTAACCAGTTGGCCTGAACACCGTCCAAGCTCCGCACCGATTCCTTATACTCGAAAACACTGTAATGCGCCAATTTATCGTCCTGCTCCATGGGTATTGTTAAATCATCGGTACGCTCCAAATTAAGGTTAAGGTGATTATTCAAATACCAGCAAAGTTTGAAATCAGGCTCCTGACAACTGATTCCGATGAGTTTAAAATCGAAATCTGCATAATCTTTGAACGCTAACTTTTTCATTTCCTATGCAAAATTAAACCATATTGTTCAATTAACACTATGAAGGATTGTTAGCATGTAAAATCTGCCAAGCATTTTCGGCTGCTGTTTGTTCGGCGGCTTTCTTCGAATACCCCGCGCCTTCTGAAACAGCAGTGCCATCAATATATAATCTGACATAATACAATTTTTTTCGATCGGAGTTTTGTTCCTCACGAGCTTCGAAGGTAAGCGTTTGTTTATTTTTCTGGATAAGATTAATCAATCGGGATTTGAAATTAAGTTCCATGCTTTCGAGTTCCTCAAGATCGACATGAAATTTTACTATCCTGTTTAAAATTAAACGTTCCGTAAAGACGTAGCCTTTATCAAGATATACTGCTCCAATAAGAGCTTCAAAGGTATCGCCCGAAATGGATTTATACATTCTATGCGAATCGTCGTATTGAATTAAGGTATCAATTCCCATTTTAATGGCTAACTTATTCAGATAGGTTCGGTTTACGATGCGTGATCGCATTTCGGTTAGGAAGCCCTCATCACGTGTGGGATAGCGTTCAAAAAGCATGCGCGCTATTACAGCACCTAAAACGGCATCTCCTAAATATTCTAGTCGTTCGTTGGAATCCTTAACACCTTGTCGGATTTCCTTTGCTACCGAACTATGGGTAAAAGCCTGTTCATACAACCTTATGTTTTGGGGCCAAAAACCCAGCAAACCTTTAATTTTTCGGGCAAGTAGGCGATTTCTGGAAAATAAGGGGGTAAATACGGAAAACAATCAGGGAACGTACTTTCTAAAGATGACGGAAGCATTATGACCGCCAAATCCGAAGGTGTTGCTTAAAGCCGCGCGCACCGTTCGGTATTGCGCTTTGTTAAAGGTAAAATTAAGATTGGGATCTAACTCAGGATCGAAATTTTCCTGATTAATGGTGGGTGGTACCGCATCATTTTTAACTGCCAAAATTGAAGCTATGGCTTCAACCGCACCAGCAGCACCCAATAAATGCCCGGTCATGGATTTGGTAGAACTGATATTTAAGGAATATGCATGTTCTTTGAAAACACCCAAAATAGCTTTTGTTTCTGCAATATCTCCTAATGGTGTGGATGTGCCATGAACATTGATATAATCAATTTCATTGGGCTGCATCCCCGCATCATCGAGGGCCGAATTCATAACATTGAGTGCCCCCAAACCTTCAGGATGCGGCGCCGTGATGTGATGCGCATCGGCAGATGCTCCACCACCAGCGAGTTCGGCATAAATTTTAGCCCCACGCTTAAGCGCATGTTCTAACTCTTCGAGGATGAGTGCTCCCCCACCCTCGCCCATAACAAAACCATCACGACCTACATCAAAGGGACGTGAGGCGGTTTTGGGCGAATCATTACGTTCTGAAAGCGCATGCATCGCATTGAATCCGCCCATAGCGGGTTCATTAACGGCTGCTTCAGAACCTCCTGTAATCATCACATCGGCTTTACCCATGCGGATGTAGAAGAACGAATCCAAAATGGCATTTGTTGAAGAAGCACAAGCCGACACCGTAGTAAAATTTGGACCTCTAAAGCCGTACCGCATAGAAATGTGGCCCGATGCAATGTCGGCAATCATTTTAGGAATAAAAAACGGACTAAATCGAGGCGTACCATCTCCTTTGGCAAAAGCTTCAACCTCTTGAAAAAAGGTATTTAAACCTCCTATTCCGCTTCCCCAAATAACGCCAGAACGATCGGGATTAAATGCACCTTCTGCCAATCCAGCATCTTTATATGCTTGATCTGCTGCATACAATGCATATTGAGCGAATAGGTCAAGCCTGCGTTGTTCTTTTCGATCAATAATCTCACTCGGATCGAAGTTTTTAACTTCGCAAGCAAAACGAGTTTTAAATTTAGAACAATCGAAATGGGTAATAAAATCAGCTCCACTAACACCGTCCAAAAGATTTTTCCAAAAATCTTGAACTGTGTTACCCAGTGGAGTAACAGCCCCCAATCCGGTTACAACAACCCGTCTCAACGAAATGAATGGGTATTATTTGGCGTTCTTCTCAATGTATGCTATAGCATCACCAACTGTAGCGATGTTCTCTGCCTGATCATCAGGAATAGCGATACCAAACTTATTTTCAAACTCCATGATCAATTCCACCGTATCCAATGAATCGGCTCCTAGATCATTAGTAAAGGAAGCTTCAAGAGTTACTTCGCTTTCGTCAACATTCAATTTATCGACGATGATTTCTTTTACGCGAGATGCGATATCTGACATTGTTTTTGAGTATAAAAATTTGTTGCAAAGAAAGGACTTAGAAGCAAACGAGCAAAATCTTTTTTTAACCGTTTGTTTTAACAAGTTATATTTCTGTATTTCAGCAATTTAAATTTTAAGGCTTTTAGGTTGTTATCGAATCTGTACTTTAGCCACCGATTAGAATTATGCAAAAAATCATCATTTTCGGATCGGGTGCTGGCTCAAATGCCCGTAACCTAATTGAGCGTTTTAAAGATGATGCGGGAGCAGAAATTGTAGCTTTAGTGAGCGACAAACCCCGCCGTGGTTTTCTCGATATTTCTTATGACTATAGAATTAACCTTGAGATCATTAAAGGTCACGAATTGCATGATCCAAAATGGATTGCGCACCTAAAAGTCATGTACCGCCCAGATTTAATAGTTTTGGCGGGCTTCCTCAAGTTGATTCCACAAAATTTTATTGATGCATTTCAAGGCAGGATTATAAACCTTCACCCATCACTTTTGCCCAAATTTGGAGGCAAAGGCATGTATGGTATGTTCGTGCACAAAGCTGTATCAGAAGCAGGCGAAACCGAAACTGGAATAACGGTTCATTGGGTTAATGCGCATTATGACGAAGGAAATATTATTTTTCAAGCGCATTGCTCTGTTATTCCACATGAAGCGCCTAAAATTATTGCACAAAAGGTTCATGAACTGGAACATCGCTTTTTGCCTGGAGTAATTAACGATATAATCAAACAATAAGTATTTATAATGAATGTAATAGAGGTGTTTACCGATGGTTCGTCACGAGGTAATCCCGGACCGGGCGGTTATGGCATAATTATGCGTTCGGGACAGCATTATAAAGAGTTGAGTGCGGGGTATAAGCATACTACCAACAATCGTATGGAACTATTGGGTGTAATTGTGGCTCTTGAAAGCATCAAAATACCGGGCAGTGTTGTCGTGGTTACTTCTGACTCTAAATATGTTGTCGATAGCGTAACTAAAGGTTGGGTATTCAACTGGAAAAACAAGAATTTTAAAGACAAGAAAAACCAGGATCTTTGGGAGCGTTTTCTGGAAATTTATCCCAAACACCGAGTACAATTTAAGTGGATCAGAGGCCATAACAGCCATCCAGAAAACGAACGTTGCGACCAACTAGCCGTTGAAGCGGCCTGCGGCAAAAATTTGCTAGATGACTTAGGGTACGACGGCAGCGAATAATCAGGTCTTAATAAACCTACGTGATAACATGCCTCCCTTAATCGTGAGTTTAACCACATACTCGCCCGAAGCAAATTTCTGTCCTTTGAGTTCGATAGGTATCTGATTGATTGAAAATGGCATTAAGTCGGCACTGCCGCTGGCTAGCGTGCGACCGTCGGAATGAAGCACTTCCCAAGCTGCGTTTTGTTTTTGCGAAGAATATACCTCAAGAGTAAATGCATCGCCTGCCGGATTGGGAAATAAGTTAATTATGCTATCGTTTTGAATTACGGTGTTTCGCTCTTTGGCGAGCAGTTCAAATGCTTTGGAAAAATCGGGAATACCATAACCCAGATAATTATCAGGGCGCTCAAATTGATGGGAGCTTTTCTCTATAGCCCGATAAATTTCCATATTGGTGGCATTCGGAAATGCTTGCCATAAACATGCGGCGGCCCCGGCAATTATGGGCGATGAAAAGGATGTACCGTTAGATTGCCCAACCGAGCCTGAAGATACCACTAGCCAAGTAGCCTGTCCCATTGCAGAAACATTGGGCTTGACACGGCCATCAAAACTGGGTCCCTGCGAACTAAAAAAAGCATATGTACCAACGGAATCAACGGCTCCAATGCTGAGTACCGAATCGCCATCGGCGGGTGCACCTACGTATTGCCAGGAATCGGAACCTGAATTTCCGGCCGAATTAACTACCAGAATGCCCTTTGCTGCTGCAATGTCTGCCCCCTGGGTTATTCGGGTGGTGTTGCCGTCCATATCACTATACGTATGCGATGTTTGCTCATCGTCGAAACGGGTATAACCCAAAGATGAGTTAATAATCCAAGCGCCTACGCTGTCGGCAAATTCGGCGGCGCTTACCCAGTTATCCTCTTCGATAATATATTCGGATCCAGCATCTTCGCTGCGAAGTAGCCAATAGGCGGCAGATGGTGCCGTACCCACCATTTGGCCGGGAATATTTGCAGCCATGCACGATAACACTGACATGCCATGCGGATTATCTTCAAACACCTCGGAGCCTCCACTCACAAAGTCGCGTGTGCCCAAAATGCGCTGTTGCAAAAACAAGGAATCAAACCACATCATGCGATCAGCATTGTAAAAACCTGCGTCCAAAACAGCAATAACAACATTGCTACCATCGTATCCCAAACGATGTAAATCATCCAAACCTATCATTTCGGTTTGCCTGCGAGCCTTTCCATAAATGGAATTACTTTTATCCTGATTTGACGCATCCATAGAGGCCTTTATCTTAGATTTGGAACGCGATCCTATTTTTTGAAGATCGTTTCTCTCCCATTCTTCGAACGAACTGTACATCAACTGTCCTACCGGTTCAATAGCACGAGCACAACTTAGTTTTTTCAACCGTTGGTATTCCTTTTTATTTTCAACCAAAACGGTAACTGAATTAAACCAGCGGCTTACATTGAGTATTTTAAAACCTTGCTGTCGAATTTGGGCAATAAATTGAGGGTTTACAGGGTAGTCATTCGCCGTAAGTGGAATATTTTGAAGGCTTCTTCTTTTTAGGGACGCCTCGGATAAACTCGGATTCGCACTCAGTTTAAGCTCATTTACAGAAGGTCTATCTGGCAAACGAATCCAAAATTTTTGAGGAAAAATAAGATCATCATCTGCCGTTGCCGATAAGTTAACTACCGTAAATAAATACACCAAGGCAATAAGTAATTTTTTCATATGGGGGTAGATATAGGTTATTATTTATTATTCAAAACCCCAACGTGAGGCTTTCATCGTGTAGATGGTACCGCTTCTAATTCCTATTTGGGGTGGAGTAACATAACGTACATCGGTTAACTTTTTGTACACCATCCCAATTTGAGCGGCAAAAATTTCAGTATCACGAAATTCGCTAACCAGGTTTTCGGGATCGGTATTCACCACAGTAACGGTTGAATCGAATTCAATTCCATTTGCAGTAAATGATGTGTGTACATCTTTACACGCTACAATACGGGGATCTGAATTATTAAGCATATGAATATTCCACTCCAAATTTTCTCGAACCGGATAAAGCAATTTCACCATCCTCACATCCTCCTCTACTTTTTCAACGCGATCGCTGGTTTTAACTAGACTCCAAACATCCTTTAATTGCCAGGCGAAGGTGCTGTCTTGCCGTTTCCAGCGCTCCAGTCTAATGGCTTGTCGACCTTCATTGTCGGTAAAATAGGATTGTTGGTACTCCTTAATTTGAAATGTAAAAGTATCGATGGTTCCGTTAAAATCATCCACCACTATCGAATCGCAATTGTATTCAATAAAAAAACCCTGCTGCGCCACAACGTACGCTGTATTATTTTGAGGTACTGTTTCTATGCTTTCTTTTTTGCAAGCGGTAAGAACTATGCAAGCTAAGAGCAAAGGAGAGATGTATGACTTCATAATGAGACGTTCATGCATACGAAACTAACGAAGCTGTATTAAAATAGTTCGAGTGCATTTTAAAACTTATTCACCTTACCTATTAATAAATCCCCCGCCTAACAAATCTTCGCCTTCGTAAAATACAGCCGATTGGCCGGGCGCAATCCCAGTAACGGTTTCGGTAAATTCGACCGACAAGTTTCCATCGGGCATCATATTCAAAATACTTCGTGCCCCTTCGTGCTTATACCGAATTTTTGCCAAAGCTTGATGATCCTCCGAAATGGTTTCGTACTTCATCCAATTTACATTTCGAACCGTCATGCTTGCCTTTATGAGATCTTCTTTATCTCCCAAAACCACCGTATTGCTTTCGGGTTTTATTTCAACTACAAAAACTGGTTTACCAAGCGCTATATCAAGGCCTTTACGTTGACCAATAGTGTAAAAAGGATAACCACGATGCTTACCAACCTTGGTGCCGTCGGTCAGTACAAAGTCACCATCGTTAACCCTTTTTTCGAGGCCGTCCACTCTATTTTTCAGAAATTTACGGTAATCGTTATCGGGAACGAAACAAATTTCGTAGCTCTCACTTTTATTGGCGAGTTCAATAAATCCGGCGTCCTGGGCCATCTTTCGAATTTCGGGCTTTCTAAATCCTCCAAGCGGAAAGCGCGTTCGTGCAAGCGATTGCTGACTTAAACCCCAAAGCACATACGATTGATCTTTGGCGTGATCCAATCCTCGTGAAATTACATGACGGCCATTAAACACATGTTGTCTCGCATAATGCCCGGTAGCAATAAATTCGCAGTCGAGCATATCGGCACGTTTAAGCAGTGCCTCCCATTTAATATGTGTGTTGCAAAGTACGCATGGATTGGGTGTTCGCCCCGCCAGATATTCGTCGACAAAATTATCAATGATGCTTTCGCCAAACTCCTTTCGGATATCCAATATATAGTGAGGAAAACCAAAACGAACCGCTATGGCGCGTGCATCGTGGATGGAATCGAGGCTGCAGCAACCTGTTTCTTTTTTTGCCACGCCCGAGCTTTCATAGTCCCATGTTTTCATGGTGATTCCGATTACTTCGTACCCTTCTTCATGCAGCAACAGTGCGGCAACCGAACTGTCCACACCACCGCTCATGGCTACTAAAATTCTTCCTTTTTTGCTCATCGGAAATTAACATCATTTATTGAGGGCTCGGGAATAGGCTTTGAAGGTGGCCCTCCCTTAATAATCTCCACTCGATCAGAAATTCCGTTTTTATAATTCTCGGTATATTCTTCTTTCCCATATTGATCGTAATGCACCCAAGCCCCTTCACGAATGCCATTTTTATACATTCCCATCATTTTAGGCACGCCGTTATTATGAAAATATATGGTTTTGCCATTTATCTCACCTTTATCGTACGTTGAAATGAGTCGCTTTTTACCGTTATCGAAAAACTGATTCCAGGGTCCCTGTTTGAGTCCATTTTTCCATGTAATTTCTTCTGCCACTTGCCCTTCGGGATAATAGGTTCGCTCTATCCCATTCTTTTTGCCTTTGTCCCATACTTCAAGAGAAAGCAGCACGCTGTCTTCGTTAAAATAGGTCCAAACCGAATCCTTTTCTTTATTAATATAATTGCCCGATGATAGCATAATACCCTTTTCGCTGTATGTTTTAACCCGTGACTTTTGACCTTTATCGTAATGAAAGGCCACCATTTGCAAAACGCCGTTTTCTGAATAATACCTAAAAATTCCGTTAGGCTCATCATCTACAAATGAGCCTTCGTAGCGAATGGATCCTCCTTCATAATTCTTTCGCCATAAGCCTTGTTTTTTACCCTTCGAATCGGTTTGATTTACCGGCTGCTGAGCCTTAACAATGCATATGGTAGAGGTAAAAAGGGCGCAAAAAATTATCAGATTTCGCATAATCATAAGGGTTGTAAAATTAATAAATGAACTAATGAGCGGGGTTAATATTTTCTAATTCTTGTCGAAAAGACGCACGATTTCCGCAATGATCAAAAGCTACAATATCGAGAAAGTGATTGCCCGGCGGCAAATCTGAACCTAAGTCGAAGCGAAACAAACCTTTACCTTCGGGTACAGGCAAGATCCATTTGTTATTGATGTAAGCCTTAACGGTTTTAATCCCCACCTGGCTATCGCTAATATTAAAGTAAATAGAACCTCTTGCCATAGGAATTCGCTGGGGTTTTGGAGCTGGAACTTTCGACTTCTTTTTTCCTTTTTGCTTTGGTTTGGGTAGACTTCGAGTGTTTAACGAAATTTTGGGCGCGGTAGTATCTGTAACCAATTGAAAAGTTCCCCATTTTGTGGTTTGAACACTAAACCACCCTTCTTTAAACTCAGGCATAGTAAACTCGTTTTCAGAGCCTAAACTACGTAACATCACTGTTTTGGAAACGTTGTCTGCTGGAATAATTGCTGCGCTTAATTCTATTGTTACTGCTGCATTTAGCGGAATGTATTTCGATCCTATTTGAAACGCCCCATGCTTAATTTTTTTCATGGGAATTTTCTGTGAGCCAAATAAACTCCAGCGCTGGGTGATTAGTCGGGCCTCATTATTAATTTCGAGGGTGTCTTCTCTAAAGGCATTTGCCTCGAGACAATCGCTACATTTATCGGCTAGGTTCGCACTTTCAGTTGTCGGAGCACTTCCCTGTACCAAGAAATCGCTTCGGGTTTCGTTGCCCGAAAAGTCGCTAATAATAAGGGTGATGGTGTATTTACGATCTTCGTTAAAGAAGAAATACCCGCCATTTTCGTGATGTTTATAAATACTTACCGGGTTATTCTCGGGCACCATGCACTGATGCACTTTTTCATTTCTATCGAGCTTGTGCGCATAATTCATATATACATTCACCGATCGGGTATCGTCGAACGCAAAACGATCGACCCGCGAATGAAAAATAATAAGACTATCCACTAACAACTTCATTCCATATATTCCGGTACGTTTTGCCTGTTTGCCTAGCTGATCGGTAGCATTAAATCCGAACCCCACCCAACCCGAAAGCTTTGGCAAGGCTGTTTTGGAATTTTGTTCGGTTTTCTTTTTCTGTTTATTGTATGCAAAAGGTACCGCCGCCATTGTGGACGAACCATTAACGGTGCCGCCGCCCGGTTTGGGAATACAGTAAACCGAATTGAGTAATGGACTTACATTATCTTCGGGTCCATACCCGAAAAAGAAGGGATGTAAAGTCTCTTCGAAATAACGGTCGCGTACTTCATAATGTAAATGTGGACCCGAAGAATTACCTGTATTTCCGCTCCAGGCAATAAATTGTCCTTTCTTTACGGGAAACTGTGTAGAGTCGGGGAATAGCTCTATTTCATAAGTACTATCGCGCATTTGGTGCGACGAAACAAAAGCTTCGAGCGAATCGGAAAACGTGGAGAGATGCGCATACACCGTGGTGAAGCCCTGTGCATGACTCAGATAAATGACTTTTCCATAGCCGCGTAGTGAAACTTTGATTCGGCTTACCCATCCATCGGCTGCAGCATACACTTCAATAGATTTTCCGTCGGTAGAAAGGTCTAAACCCGAGTGGAAATGATTGGGTCTGATTTCTCCAAAGCCTGATGTGATGTAAAGCGGCTCTTTCAACGGAGGACCAAACATCTGTGCATTGGTCTTCGACTGCGCCCACACCATCTGGTTATGCAGCAGAATAAAAAGTAAGGAAAGTAGAATTGACTGAATGTTCAACGATTAACTATTGGTTGTGCAAATTATTATCAAAAAGCCGTACGGCGAGTAAATATTTAAATAATTTTGCCAACGGATTTATTAGGTATTTAAGATTCAAATACATGGAAACAAGTTTTACGGAAAAGATACGGCAAATCGAGCATATGTGTGCTGTTTTGCTTGATGAACGTAAAGAATTTCTGCGGCGTTTGAACGAATTAAAGCTTCAAAATGAATCCTTAACTCAAACTATCAACCAACAAACGGAGAAAATTCAATTGTTGGATAAACATTCCGAGCTACAAAGTGCTTCAAACCATGATTACCTAGATAAGGAGCGCAATGAGCAGAAGGAAAAAATCAATACCATCATTCAAGAAATCGACCAATGCCTCACCTTGGTTGGTTCGTGAACGTAATTATGAACGAAGTACTCACCCATATTGCACTTGCAGGGCGCACCTACCCGCTCAAGCTCAATGAGCAAGATGCGCAAATTGCCCAGCAAGCCGCCGTTAAGGTTAATCAAAAGCTTAAGGCTTTTGAGCAAAAATATGGGGTAAGAGATGTTCAGGATTTGTTTGCTATGGTTTCGCTTCAGCTTGCCAGCGATATAATCGTATCAGAAAAGCAAAGGTTAGATGCCGAAAAGGAATTTGACCATATTGTTAACGATATTTCGGCAAAATTTGAGGCCCGTAATGATTGATTGGATGCGCCTGTTTATCCGATTATTTTGATTTTTCTTCAAAAATGAAGAAAAGAAAAAATGGACATAGCAATTTATGCAATACTGGCCTTGGCCGGTTTAGGAGGTGGATATGCCTTAGCTGCCACGGCTCTTAGAAAATCAATTGAGAAGAAGAGCGAAAACTTGATCAAAGAAGCTGAATCGAAGGCTGAACTAATTAAAAATGAGCGAATGCTGCAGGCAAAAGAGAAATTTCTGCAGCTAAAAGCCGAACACGAAAAGAATATTCAGGCGCGCAATCAAGAAATTGCTCAAAGCGAGAACAGAGCCAAACAAAAAGAAAGCACCTTAAGCCAGAGGCTCGAAGAAACTAAGAGAAAACAGGCTGAACTTGATTCTGCCAAAGAAAATATTAAAACCCAGCAGGAGGCTATTAGTCGTAAACAAAACGAAATAGAAAAGCTCCATCGTAAACAGGTAGAGCAGCTCGAAACCATTGCGGGAATGAAGGCCGAAGACGCTAAAGCACAACTCGTGGAAGCCCTTAAAGGCGAGGCCAGCACCGAGGCGGCATCGCACATTAAAGATATAATGGAAGAAGCTAAGCTTACCGCCAACAAAGAAGCTAAACGCATTGTTATACAAACCATTCAACGGGTGGCTACCGAACATGCCGTAGAGAATTCGGTATCGGTATTCAATATTGAAAACGACGAAGTAAAGGGCCGAATCATTGGACGCGAAGGCCGTAATATCCGAGCCATTGAAGCGGCAACCGGAGTTGAAATTATAGTGGACGATACTCCCGAAGCCATCATTTTAAGTTGTTTTGATCCGGTACGTCGCGAAATTGCTCGCCTGGCTTTGCATCAACTGGTTACCGACGGACGCATACATCCTGCGCGGATCGAAGAAGTGGTGGCAAAGGTAAAGCGCCAGATCGAAGAAGAAATTGTTGAAACTGGCAAGCGTACTTGCATTGATTTGGGCATACATGGGTTACATCCTGAATTAACCCGAATGGTGGGGCGCATGAAATATCGTTCGTCATACGGACAAAATCTATTGCAACACAGCCGAGAGGTGGCAAACCTCTGTGCAATTATGGCAGCGGAACTGGGCTTGAATGTTAAATTAGCAAAACGTGCGGGCTTGCTTCACGATATTGGAAAAGTGCCCGATGATGAGCCTGAAGTACCGCATGCAATCTTGGGTATGAAGCTGGCCGAGAAGTTTAAAGAGAAGCCCGAAGTATGTAATGCCATCGGCGCCCACCACGATGAAATTGAGATGACCAGCTTAATTTCGCCCATTATTCAGGTGTGCGATGCTATATCGGGTGCGCGACCTGGAGCTCGCAGGGAGGTAGTAGAAAGTTACATCAAGCGGTTAAAAGACATGGAAGCATTGGCCATGTCGCAACCTGGAGTTTCGAGTACGTATGCTATACAGGCGGGCCGCGAGCTGCGTGTAATCGTTGAAAGCGAGAAAGTAACGGATAAAGATGCCGAAATGCTGTCGTTTACCATTTCGCAAAAAATACAAAATGAGATGACCTATCCGGGTCAGGTAAAAGTAACGGTGATTCGCGAAACGAGGGCAGTGAGTATTGCGAAATAAGCACAACATTTTTTCTGCCAATGAAAAGGTTCGTTAGATTAGGTTGCACCCATTTAAACGGCTAAAGTGTTTACTCATTTCCGTTCCGACTTTCTTAAGAACCTTCTCACTTTAGTAAGCGGAACGGGCATTGCACAGGCGATTAGTTTACTTTCGGCGCCTATAGTGGCGCGTTACTTTTCGCCCGAAGATTTTACGATTTTCGCACTTTTTAACTCAACAGCTGCAATTTTATCGGTTATTGCTACAGCACGTTATGAGTTGGCCGTACCTCTTCCTGCAAAAGACGAAGAGTCGAAGTCCATACTTTTACTCTCTGTGTTAGTGAACTTATTTGTTTCATGCTTAAGTTTTCTGTTAATCGCTATCTTTCTCCAAATAAATAATGGCTTTGAAGCGGCAATTTGGTTCTATCTTCTGCCCGTTTCTGTTATGGCTACCGGATGTTACAACGCATTTAATTACTGGTCCACGCGAAAAAAAACCTTTCAATTAAATGCTCTTGCCCGTATAACAATGGCCGCAGCTACATCTGGCATCAGTATTTTTATTGGTTTCTGGAATGGCGAAACATATGGATTAATACTGGGTTTGATTGTTGGCCAAATTTTGGGAGCAATGCTCCTTATGTGGCCTTGGATCAGCGCTGGTCGTATTTTTTTTTCAGGAATTACATTAAACACTGCTAAAAAACAGGCCCAAAAACACGTATCCTTTCTAAAAGTAAATACACCACATGCCCTTATTGATACACTTCAGGATCATGGTGTGGTATATGTCCTCACATATTTCTTTATAGAAGCGGTTACAGGCTGGTACACATTTGCATTTAGAATCATTAAAGCTCCGGTTGGTCTTATTGGCTCGGCATTTTACCAGTTATTTTACCAGAAACTTGCCGAAGCAAAAAACGCCGGAAAAAACCTTCAACCTCTGGTCCTTCAGATGTATTGGCGGCTTGCTATTATTGGAGTTCCGTTTTTTGGATTATTTTTTGTTTTTGCACCGCAACTTTTTGAATTCGTTTTTGGCCCTAGATGGAGCGAAGCGGGTAAAATCGCACAAATCCTAACTCCATGGATCTGCCTTAATTTTATTCTATCGCCGGTATCTTCGATAACGTTGGTTTGTAATCGTCAAAAAGCAGCATTTGCAATAACCCTAGTTGATAGTTCTGTTCGGCTTTTCGCATTAGTTATTGGTGGTATTTTTAATAATTACACATTAAGCTTCATCATTATTTCGGCATCTTGCAGTTTCGTAATGATATTTGGCCTGTGGTGGTATTATGACATTGCTGGCAATCCATTCAATAAAGTCCATGCTGCGTAAGATTATATCTTTATTTTCAACCATGATGGCATTGCCCCAAACGGTTATACGTGTGGATCGCAGTGAAACCGGGAGTCTTTTGTATCGCGCATTTACTAAGAGGCATCCGAAATATGTAATTTTCAAACAAAAAACAATAGGTGTAGGTATTATCCATTTAGATGATTTTAGTGATCAAACCGCTTATACGGCATCCGTAAACGGAAAAAACTCGGCAGCTTATTTTTCCCGTAAGGCACAACGCGCTTCCTATCGGTTCGAAGAAATTAATCCGACTAAGCATCATGGGGCAATTTTAGAAATTAACAACTCCATGAAAGTTAGACAGGGACGTAAAATGGATTCTAGTTATACTGAAAATCTTCCCAATTATCCACTTAACGAGAACAATGCTTATTTTGGCATATTCAATAATGATGCGCTTGTGGCTTATTTATGGGTGGTTAAGGCCGGTGAATTAGCCTTATTAAATCGCCTATTAGGCCATGCCGAACATTTAGGTAATGGAGTCATGTATTTGCTGGTTACTTCATATGTCGAACATGAAATCACCGCGAGAAAAGGAATCCGCTTCGTTATGTATGATACCTTTTTTGGAGCAAGCGAAGGTCTGCAACTTTTTAAATCGCGTTGTGGGTTTAGACCCTATAAAGTAAAATGGCTGCAGGAATAAAAATATGGAACCGGTTTTATGAGGATTACCTCATGCCTTCACGTTTGAACGAATACGAAGATTTACTCGTTTTTGCTTTAGACCACGGCTACCAACACCTCACCTTATGCGCACATTTCGATAATATTCATGCTGAAAGACAAAAGGATGACACCTTAAATTTTATTCACCGCCATGATATCGACTCCGACTGTAAAACGGCTCGTAAGATGTGGGAAATAGAGGTGAAACATGGCGTTAAAAGTTCATTCTACTTTAGATTATCCACACTCGATTTTGGATTGATGAAAGAAATTCATGCATCAGGTTCTGAAGTTGGTTATCATTATGAAGAATTAGCTCAATATGCAAAAGATTTCCGCATTCGCGACAAGCAAATCCTTGAAAAAAAAATCCCTGAGATACGACAACGTTTTCAGACAAATCTGAAGCAATTTGAGTCGGGTTGTGGCTTCCCAATACTTTCGGTAGCTTCGCACGGCGATTTTGTAAATCGAAAATTAGGGATTGCCAATCATGCTATAATGAACGATACTTTTCTTGAAGCCTGTGGATTACGTTTTGAAGCATATAACAAAAAGTTGATTCATAGCTTGGATTCTATTATGTCGGATACTGTTTACCCTCTATTTTATAAACCGTTAAATCCATTTGATGAAATTTCAAAAAAAATAAAAACACTTTATTTGTTAACACATCCACGTCATTGGAACAAATCCATTAAAGCAAATACCCGCGAAAATTGGATTCGTTTTATTGAAGGACTTCGTTTCTAAGACATGCTAAAAAAATTACGCTACCATGTATTTAAATTTTTTTCGCCGATAATGGTAAAAATTAAGCGCGATAAAAAGGGTAAAAAGTTATTGAATACACGCATAAGCAATACCACATACATTGGTAATCCTGAATCATTAAATTATGAAGACCATGTATTTATTGGACATTTCAACTTTATTGATGCCAGTAATGGAATTACCCTTTCGGAAGGATGTCAGATAACTAATTATGTATCTGTTTTAACGCACTCAAGCCATATTTCAATTCGCTTATATGGCCGAGAGTATAAGGGAAACGATATGATTGGCTACGTAAAAGGAAGTGTGTCGATTGGAAAATTTACATTTATTGGTCCACATTCGGTGATAATGCCCGGAACTAAAATCGGTAAAGGATGCATTGTATCGGCATATAGCATGGTGAAAGGCGAATTTCCAGATTTTTCTATAATTTCGGGGAATCCTGCAAAAATAGTCGGCGATACACGTAAACTCGATGCTGAATTTTTAAATCAGCATCCTGAGTTAAATGTACATTATTTATCATGGGCCAAAAACTAATGAGGCATAACAAGGCACTATCACTTCTAACTGTTGTTTTAATATTTTCTGGCTTAATGTTACCTCCATTACAGGTATTGCCAGGAATGCCAAAATTTCATACCAGTGAAATACTAGTGCCCCTTATCGTGGCAGTAATAGTGCCTTTTAGATTAGGAGCTATTTCTACAATAAAATTCGAGGGCATCCTGCAATTTGCCTTGATGGGAGTTATGGTATTTTCTATGGCATGTAATAATCGCCTCGATAAAATTCGCGATTGGTTTGAATTATTAGAAGTAATCAAATACTTGGTCATATTGATATTTTTAACACAATTTATTCATTTAATTAAAGAAAAATTTGTCTTTCGATCTGTATTCTTGTGCTTGGTAATCTTTAACATAATTCATTATTTTGATTTGTTTCAATTCAACAGTATTATTGAAACCTATTATGGAAGCGAAATTCAGGTTAATACATTCGGAGTAAATTCGCTGGGTCAGCCCGATACCAAAAGACTCTTAGGTACGCTCGGAAATCCCAATAATAATGCAATACTATTTCTATTTTTTACCATTTATTTTTTTCCTAAACGTAATGAAGAAAAAATAAATAGTTTGTTTTTTATATCGGCTGCAACACTGCTCCTGATGTGCCAATCGCGTACAACTACCGTGGCATTTATGGTTCTATTTATTGCCGGCGTTTTAATTAGGAAATTATCGATTGGACAAGTATTATTATTTCTTTCGTTTTTCATTTTTATTTATGGGCTACTCTGGAAAGGAGGAAATACCTATTTAAGTACAATTAAAAACAATCCAGCGAAAGAAACTTCGATTAGAGGAAGGATGGAGACCTTTAAGTATTTAGGTAAAATGATTTGTGATTCTCCCTTTTCGGGTCATAGTGCCAACAAGGAATTTTTCGACAAACAACAGCTAAATGCTGATAATGAATACATTCTCTATGCATGGCGCTATGGAATATTGGGCCTTGCCATTTATCTAGTATGGTTAGGACGTTTGACACTTTTGGGATTTAATGCACGGTTTACTTCAGAAGGCTTTCGACTGCTTCTTTTTACCGTAGGCATTGGAATTTCTGCACTTACAAACTCCCCTCTGAATAATCCCTATCTTTTATTTTTACTTATTATTTTTGTCGGTATGTATTTTAATCGGCTAATAGAGAAATCACCTGCATGAAAAAGCTACTTGTTGTAGGGTCGAATAGCATTCACGTGTACAATTACATACATTTGGTTGAAAACGAATTCGACGAAATTCTCTTATTGAGCAATGCCAAAGCGGCTACCTTAAACTGTAAAGTTCAGGTTTTGAATTTTTCGCTCAAAAATCCGCTACTTGCGCTTAAAACTATTTTCCAAATTAGAAAAATAACCCGAGTATTTAGACCAAATGTAATACATATTCATCAGGCCAATGCCTTTGCATTATTAAGTTTATATGCAACCAGAAAATTAAATATTCCCAGAGTACTCACGGCTTGGGGTAGCGACATTCTTAGACTTCCAAAAATCAATCAATTTTTCAGATTGATGGTTACATACAATGTTAGAAATGCAGATGCTCTAACTGCCGACTCTATAGATGTTGCTGAAGAAATTAAAAAACTCACCAATGACCCTTCAAAAAAAATTCTCATAGCCAATTATGGCATCCAATTAGAAATTAAAAAACTGCCGAAGGAGAATATCATTTACAGCAACAGACTGCATAAAAAATTATATCGCATCGAGACTATTATTAATGCATTTCACAAATTTATTCAAGGAAAAGATCGAGGCCAATGGAGATTAATCATTGCTGCAACCGGAGAAGAAACGGAAGTATTAAAAAAACATGTTGATTTGTTACAATTGAATTCATACATAGAGTTTACAGGATGGATTGATAAATTGGAGAATGCAAATTATTATGGACGCTCGCGAATATTTATCTCAATACCAGAGACTGATGCTACTTCTATAAGCTTACTGGAAGCCATGGCAAGTGGCTGTTTCCCTGTTTTATCAGATATCCCGGCCAACAGACAATGGATAAATCATGCTCAAAATGGCTATATTGTTTCGGATCTAAATACTAATTTTTTTGAAGAAGTTTTGACTATGGATTTTGCTGCAGCCGAGGTTTTAAATAATGCAATAGTTCAAGCAGAGGGGACAAAAGAAGCGAATCGAGAAAAATTTCTTTCTTTATACAAGCAGCTTTGGGGTTTATGAAGGTTTGTCATTTAACCACAGTTCATTCCTGGAATGATGTACGCATTTTCGAGAAAGAATGTGTATCAGCCGCACAAGCAGGATATGACGTTACGATTATTGCGCTTGATGCTCCGGAAGGCGTGCATCAGGGTGTTAAAGTACTGACCGTTTCAGGGCAAAAATCGAGGCGCCTGTCCCGTATGTTTAATAGCGTAGATCGAGTTTTAAAGAAAGCACTAGAACAAGATGCTGACATTTACCATTTTCATGATCCAGAATTGCTTCGAATATCTAATAGACTTCTGAAAGCCGGTAAGAAAGTAATTTATGATGCACACGAAGATGTTCCACGGCAGCTTCTTGATAAAACATGGATAAAACCCATTTTTAGAAAATGGCTTTCTACGATTTTTGAACATTATGAAAATTATCAGGCACAAAAACTATCAGCGATTATTGCAGCCACTCCGCACATAGAAAACCGATTTAATAAAATTAATTCATGCGTGCGAAATGTTAATAATTTTCCGGTTCTGAGTGTCATTCCGCATCAGCCCGATTGGTCAAAGCGCACCCCTACTCTAGCTTACATTGGAGGCATTTCTATAACACGCGGCATTTTTCATTTAGTTGAATCGCTTCCGATACATGGATATAAACTGCACTTAGCAGGCATATACCTGCCGCAGTCGCTTCGAGATGAATTGGCAGTAATGGATGGCTGGAGTTATGTTACCGAAGCTGGCTATGTAAATCGAGAAGGCATTGCCCATATTTTGGGTAGCTCAAAAATTGGGATGGTAACATTGCTGCCTACAAAAGCTTATATCGATTCATTGCCCATTAAAATGTTTGAATATATGGCCGCCGGTATGCCGGTAATCGCTTCAGATTTTCCACTCTGGCGCGAAATTATCGAAAGGCATAAATGCGGGATTTGTGTTGACCCACAGAATCCACAGGCTATTGCAGATGCCGTTTCCTATTTAATGGAACACGAAACGGAGGCTATTGAAATGGGGGAAAATGGGCGAAAAGCTAGTCTTGAATTTTACAATTGGGATAATGAAGCACAAAAATTAATCGCATTATATCAGTCATTATGATGCAAAAAACGGTCTGGATTGTTAATCAATATGCTGGGTCTCCGAAACATGGCATGGAGTACCGGCATTATTATTTGGCTCAAGAATTTGTAAATAAAGGATATCGAGTAGCCATACTATCCGGCTCTTATTCTCACTTGTTTACCGAACAGCCTCATGTTTCAGATATATATAACCATGAACAAATAAGCGATATAGATTATTACTGGTTGAAAGTGCCTTCTTACAAAAAATCAACAAGTTTGGGGCGTATAATCAATATGCTAGTATTTACTTATCGCTTTTATAAACTTCCCAAAAAAAAGCTGGCTAAACCCGACATAATTATTGTTTCGTCGCCTTCCCTTTTTCCAATTCTCCCAGCTAAACGTTGGGCAAAAAAATACGGTGCACAACTTATTTTTGAGGTACGCGATATTTGGCCTCTTACCCTGGAGGCCTTGAGTGGCTTAAAATCGCATCATCCCTTAATCTGGCTCATGAAAAAAGTTGAACGTTATGCCTATCGTAATTCCGATTATATCGTTTCATTATTGCCCAATGCAAAAAGTCATTTTGTAACACAGGGCATGGCCGCAGAGAAATTTTCCTATATACCCAATGGTATCGATTTAAACGAGGTAACACAAGCGACTCCTCTCTCCCTTATCATTGAAAATCAAATTCCTAAAGACAAATTTATTGTTGGATATACTGGAGCTATTGGAATATCGAATGCATTAGAATATTTAATAGACGCAATCATTCAACTTCAGGAGCATACAGACATTTTTTTTGTTATCGTTGGAAAGGGCGATCGAAAAGCTGAACTCCAGGAAAAATGTAGCACCTGCAATAACGTATTATTTTTACCCCCCATTCCCAAAAACCAAATTCAGTCCATTCTGAGATTTTTTGACATTTGTTTTATAGCTATGCATCAAGTACCACTTTATCAATATGGCATTTCATTGAATAAAATGTTTGATTACATGTACTCGGGAAAACCCATATTAGCTTCTTTGGAGTCGCCTAATAATCCGGCCGAACAATCGGGTGGCAGTTTGATGGTTGCCCCTGAAAATACCGAGGCGATTATTCGCGGTATTTTGGAATTGAAATCGATGGATCCTGAAAATAGACAAGTAATGGGTAATAAGGGAAAGGCATTCGTTTTGGCGAACCACACCTATCAATCTATCGCAAAAAAGTATATCGCGTTATTTAAGGATTAAATCTCAGATGGATTGCTATTGATGAAACAAAATACGTTTGTTCGCCATGATTAATTCCAAAATGAATAGCTTTGAATAAAAATGAACCTAACCTTTCGCCATCAAATATCAAAAGCCCTTCAAACGGAACCTGATAACATAACGATGTTTTGGAAAGGAAGAGTGGCGCTTTATGCCTTACTTAAAGCATTTAAGATTAAGGAAGGAGACGAAGTGATTTTGCCTGCCTTTACCTGTGTGGTTGTACCCAATGCAATATTGTATTGCGGTGCGGTACCGGTGTATGTAGATATCGATCCCTTTACACTTAATGCAAGTCCGGAATCCATTAAAAATGCAATTTCTGCGCGAACGAAACTAATTATTGCACAAAACACTTTTGGACTTTCTTCCAATCTTTCCGAGATTATTAAATTGGCAAGAAATCAATCGATACCAGTAATTGAAGACTGTACGCATGGTTTTGGTGGTACGTTTAACGGGAATATCAATGGCACCATGGCAGATGCCGCATTCTTTTCTACTCAATGGAATAAGCCTTTTTCGACGGGTATAGGTGGCTTTGCCTTTGTTAGAGAGGGAGAAAAGGCTCAATGTATGCGCGAACTTGAAGGCAAAGCAATAAAACCATCCCTTAGGCAGGCACTTCAACTTGAAGTTTTATTGCACATCAAGAACATGATGAAGCAACCTTGGATTTATTGGCCAATGGTTAAAGCCTATCGGTGGATGAGTAAAAACAAGCTCGTTATTGGATCATCGCAGGCAGATGAATTAAATAGCATTAAAATGCCCGAGCTATTTTTAATGAGAATGTCTGAAACTCAGAAAAAAAAGGGGGCTCGAGAAATAACCAAGGTGAAGTATTTTAATACCAAACGGAAAGAAATCGCCCGGCGGTATTACGAACACCTGAAGATGCTGGATATTTTTGTTCCGTGGCATGATGAACATACCTATTTAAAATTTCCAATTTTGGTTAAAAACAGAGCGCTGTTCATTGAATTGGCCGAACGTAATAACATTGAGTTGGGCGATTGGTTCCTCTCCCCTATTCATCCAATTACATCAAACTTCGAGGTGTGGAAATATTCTGTGGGTAAAAATCCTATCGCTGAAAAAATATCCACACATTGTGTTAACCTGCCAACGCAACTTAATGTGGATGAGCTTTATTTAAAAAGAATTCTTAAA
>JBKCHQ010000048.1:0-2108 GCA_046302715.1 Bacteroidia bacterium
GAGCGTGTGATACAAGGCCGTATAAAAAATTCGCTGCTGCGCTTCGGTACCACCTTCCACACGAATTCGCCCGAGTTCTTTTTCCCACGCTTTTTTTGCGTTAACTTTTACCGCATCGAAATCGCTTAGATTTTTCTCGGCCTCCAAATTGCGGTGTGCGCCCTCCATCGAAGTAAACGAAATGCCCACGCGTGCTTCCAACATGGGCGAGCTCATTACGGCAAACGAAATAATAGCGTGCACGTCGCCCTGCACATCATCATCGGCCGACGAAATTTCGGAAATATCCTGACTAAACTCTATTTCGTAGTAACAATGCTGTTCTTTTGCCCAGGCCTCGCTGGTTCGGTAGCCCCGAACGCGATTTTTACCGACTTGTTCAATTTTTCCCCAAAGCAATTTATCGCGGTGCTGCAGATCGATTACAACAGCGCCTGAGTTTTGAGAAAAGGTATACCGATGCACACCAATGCGCTTACCGGCAGCGAGTTCGGCTTTAATGCCGTGTGTTTCCAATTGCACTTCGTACCAGCCTGGGCCGGCTTTTTCGCTCGAATGGTTAAACCGCGATGCATACGCTTTTCGGTCAAAACTAGCCTTCTCGAGCGGCATGGGCATGAGCATGATGTCGCCATAATCGGAGCAGCCAGTGCCGCTGAGGTGCGTATGCGAAAAGCCGTAAATCACGGAGTCGCTGTAATGATAGCCGCTGCAGCCGTCCCACGAACCATCAACGCGTGTATCGGGACTTAGCTGAACCATGCCAAAAGGCAAGGCTGCGCCGGGGTAAGTATGCCCGTGGCCGCCAGTGCCGACAAATGGATTCACATAGGTTGTGAGGGAATTCTGACAAAAGCCAGTTTGCAGGAGCAAAACAGCAAGCGAAATAATAAAGAGGCGTAAGAGCATAAAGACAAACAGAATTTAAAGATGCCTAAATGTGAGCGATTCACAAAATTTCCTTGTAATATCATTGACGTGCCCAACCACTTGGCCTTTTTTGGGCGGCAGCACCGCGCTTTCCGCTCGTAGTGCCCCTCATGAGAATCGGGGCAGCTACCCGCTTCAATCGCTGCCGCTTGCGTTGCTAACTGGCAAACATCGTTTCGGAACAGCACCAGCTAACTTAAATACTCCCGAACAGCCTTGCGAATAATTGATTTTACCTCATCCCAACTCAATCCGCGCAGGCATTCGGGATCGGGTGACAATTCGGCATCATCAAAATAACTTAGTGCGCGTGGTATTGAAATCAATAAGAGATTATCTGAGTATTTGGCATAATAACTTTCTACAAAATCATCCATTGAATAGGTGCGCAGAAGTTCGGCAACATCCCAAAAATCCTTCTTTACCGCACGCCTAAGAATGGCAGAGACTTTCATCGCCATAATATCCTGATCACTAAACATGCGAATACCATCAACAACTTCTATTTTTCTCAACATCGGGTATTGATGATGTCTTACAAAATCGACCTTAATCCCATTTAAAAATCCAAAAACTCCCAAGCGATTTGTGTAAAATGTCTCCGTAAATCGAAATCCTTCCTGTTCCAAACTCTCTTTAAGTGTATCATTATCGAAATTCTCTGTTCCAAACAGATCCAAATCAATCGATTTTCGGTGACCATGGCGAAGAGAAAGGCACGTTCCGCCCACTAATGAGAAATCCCGAACTGATGGTGCCGCCATCAAATCCTTCAATAACTGAAAAGTCCCGGATTCGACTGTCTCAAGATATAACATCTGTAGGCGTTTTTATCGTTGTCAAATAAAGCTTGAGCAAGTGTCAGCGTGCTCTCGCCAAGCCATTTTGCCTGTGTTAGCGCCAGCTTCACCCGGTCATCGCCATAAAACCTGCGCGTTTGCCGGATGTCCTCCACATCGCCGCGCTCAAACACCCGTTCAATGATGAAATTGGCATATTTCTCATAGTCGAGGTCGTCGAAACGCACGTCCCAAAAAATGCGTGGGTTCAAATTCGGTTTCAACGGTTTTGTCATAGCACGAATTTACATCAATTCCGCTTAATTCTTTATGCACAAATATAGCGCTCACAAAGGGGGCATTTGTGAAAAAGAAAAAATAGGCCTTGAGCTGTAAAAA
>JBKCHQ010000049.1:0-5540 GCA_046302715.1 Bacteroidia bacterium
ACCCGATTGGGTAATTGCGCGGCATAATGGATTGATGTCGATAAAACGGGTGCCCGAAGAATTAACAGCTGAAGGGATAAAGGGCTTGTATTTTAATGTGAATTTCTCGCCTCCGGCAGCGAATTGGAACACTACCATTCCATTGGCTTTGGTTACCATTCAAACTGGGGTAGAGTTAGGTATGGACGTGGCCATGTTCCTGCACTTTGGCGCAACTGAAAAAATCTTGCAAATAGATGCCGGTGCTATTGCAACGGCGTATGTAGGAGCAAACGTGTTAGGTTGCCCGTTTTGTCTTGGTGTGCGTGGAATTTTTATGGCCGAAGGTAAGGTGTATTTAAGCGGAAGCTCGCCCAGTACATTGAGCGGTTGTGCTTCTTTGACCTTAGCCGGTGTAGCCTGTGGGGCAAGTTTCGAAACCACTGCAGGATGCAAGGTTTCTGTTGGAGGAGATGATTCGCCCAAACTCGATTTGCAGTGGACACCCTGCGGCACCCCAACTTCGAACATGGGTATTTTAGATAACGAATTGTGTCAATAGGTATGAAAAAAACGGTAGGAATCATCCTCTCCTTTATCTGCAGTGTTTTTACTCTAAATGCACAGAAAATTATCTGTGGCAAATCGCCAAACGGCATCGTGTTGCATTACGATGGTCCGCTTAACTTCAAGCAGATCGAATTGCAGGTGCAAGGAAAAACCTTGAACAAGTTACAGCTAAAGCAAGATGCCAAAGGGTTCAAGAAAGCGCTCGAAAAGGCGTACGAAATGTTTCCTGAATACGAGACCTTGCATAGCTCGCAGATAAAAAAACTCACCGATTCGATTGCGGCATATAAGACGACCGCTATGTTGCCCGGGGGCTATTATCTTATCACAAAATTGGCCTTAGGATTGGCATTTGTGCACCAAAAAGGGACAGAAAAGGATGCGTATACAGCACAAATGGATGGTGTATCAATCCCTGTAGAATGGGATAAACCGTCGAAATTTCCCGAAAACACCTTTGTGCCGTATCGTTACAAGAGCGCCGCTGGCCGAATTCAAACCAGCTGGATCATCAAACCGGGCACGCCGGCCTTATTCGCGAAGCTTTTTCGCAAAGGCCACGAAGAGGTTACCTACAAGCCGGTTGAATCTGCTGCAATCAGGAATACTCATGGCAACGGCGATACGGTGCTGGTTGTGGCACGCGACACCTCATTGCCCAAATTATCCTATTATCAATACGCGATTAAAGCCTACGATTACTACGGCAATGCATCGGAGCCATCTTTGCCTATGATGGCCGATAACCTTGATAATTCTACCATGCCTGTGGTATTGAAGTTTGTTGCCGAAGAAACTCCCAAAACAAGCCGGATCGAAATTCGGTGGCGGGTGGATTATGCCGAACGTGTAAAATCGATGATTTTACAGCGGAGTAACAGCCACGACCGAGATTTTCAGAACATTGCTACACTGAGCAACAGCGATACAATATACAGCGACGACCCGGTTAACCCAATGGAGGCGGTGTATTATCGCTTTATCATACACGACATTAAAGCCCCCCGATTTAATACCCCCGTGGTGCCCTTTGTGAGTCATGCAAAACCCGATGTTTTTCCACCGCAAATGCCAGAAGTTTCTTGGAATGGTAAGTTCCCCGAAATAAAATGGACCATTTCCGACTCTTCAGCCCGAGGGTACAAAGTTTATCGTTCAGAAGCAATTGGTGGTAATGCTGCATTGGTATCGCCGCTCATCTTTTATAAAAAAGGGGTGAAAACGTATTTGTGGATTGATAGCTCTGCTGCGTTAATGCCGGGAAAAACCTATCATTATGCCTTGGCAGGTCAAGGAAAAGGATACACAGAAAGTTCGTACTCAGGATTTGCCACCATTCGTATTCCGGATAGCAAAGCGCCACAATCGCCATCAGCCCCATTTATTCATAAAAAAGACAGTCGCACCATTTCGCTGGTATGGGCCTCAAATGGAGGCGATATCATGTCCGAAAAAGGAGTTAACGTTTACCGAGCCGAAAGCAAGCATGGGGCATATACCAGAATAAACAAAGAGGTTATTCTAAATTCAAATCAATTTACCGACACACCACAGCCTATGGGTGATAGCATCTTCTATTGTATTAGTTCGGTTAATGCCAGCGGTATTGAGAGCGTGCGAAGCTTGCCCACAGGAATACGCTTTAACGACTCGCGCGAGGCCATTCCCCTGCTAATTCGTAGCGAGGAAGGATCGGTAATCTTTAGCTGGCCGGGTGGTAATCCCGATATTAAAACCGTATCGCTCGAGTTTTTGGCTGAAGGCGCTGCAGATATTACGATAATTAAAACCGAGGACGCAGCGAAATCAACCATCACACTTAACAATCCCGATAAAGGCTCTTACCGCATTGTTGGAACCGATGTTCAAGGCCGGAAAACACGCGAAGGCAATTGGGTGAGCTTTCCTTAAATGGGAACCGGAGCAGATACACGATCTGGCGATGCGCGGGCTGGCTTTTCAGCAGGCCCTAAATATCACTCAATTGTGGGATGAATTTCAATTCGCCAATACCATACTTTTGCTAAAAAGAACACTATGAAAAACCTTTCTACACTTTTGCTTATTCTTTTAATAAACATTACGGTTAATGGCCAACTGTTATTTGATGCATCCAGTTTACCTGCTGCTGGAACGGTTCACCGGTATAACGAGGGCATGGCAAACACCTTTCCTTCGGGCGCATCGGGAAGTTCGTGGAGTTTTACGCCAGTTCCCATGTTTGTCGATGATTCATCGCGCTACACCTATAAATCAATTACCGAAACACCCGAAGCACAATATTTTCCGGAAGCCAATATGGTGAAGGAGCGAATACTGATACAAAACAGCTTTGGTTCAGTTTACCGCGATACCTTACTTTACTTTTATCGTTATGACAATTCGGGCTTGTATTATCATGGGCTTTGTCAGCCAGGGCAAGTACCCGACTATCCTTATGTGGGCGAAACCATTGAATTGCCTTTTCCGCTGAGCAATGGATCGTTCGACGAGATTAGCGATTTTGTGGAGTTTACCTACACCAGCGGTGCCGATTCCATCATGCAACGCAGTTACATTACCCGCACCTACGAAGTAACGGCTGAAGGGGCTTTAACAGTTGCCGGAAATACACATCAAGTTTTGGCGCTACTTTTCACATACGAAAGCATCGATTCGGTATTTACTTTTTCTCAAGCTACAAATGCATGGATCTTCGATTTTACCTCCGACAATGTTAGCGAAAAGGAGAGCTTTTATAGTCCTGCAATGGGTACCGCGATACTTACAGGAGAATTTTATCCTTCCGAAGGTCCCGGTTGGACGATAGCTTATTTAACTAATCCGCCAGTTACAACCAGTATTTCCGATGCCCAACAAGATGCAGCAAACGTGTATCCCAACCCAAGCAATGGCATGTTTAACGTGAATACCGGCATGCAGGGTAAATTCCGTTGTCGCATCTTCGATCTCAACGGGCGTTTGGTACAGGAAGCGTTGGTAAACTCGATGTTTTTTACCACCGATGTTTTGCCGGCCGGCGATTATACTTTGTTGCTGGAGTCGACAGATGGCAAGGTGTCTTTTAGCAGAAAGTTGGCTGTAACCAAATAATTAAATCAGTTTTTCTTTTTAATCCTGCACTTCTGTCAATGTGGTGCAGGATTTCTTTTTTCAAACGCCGCTAAGGAAGGATTACCTGCTCAGAATTATTAACTTTACCGCACCAATTCAAGCAGTATGTTTCTTCACAACCGGGTAAATGCCGAAGAGCTGAGGGAGCGCATCAAAAACGATCCTACACCGCGTACCACGCTGTCGTTTTATCGTTATGTAATTCTCGAAAATCCGCAGGAAACGCGCGATGAGCTTTACAAAGGCTGGTTCCCGCTTGGTGTTTTGGGGCGTATTTATGTTGCCCGCGAAGGCGTTAACGCCCAATTGAGCCTGCCCACCGAAAACCTCAATGCCTTCAGAACTTGGATTGATGCTTTTGCCCCGTTTAGCGGCGTGCCGTTTAAAATTGCTGTTGAAGACGATGGCAAATCGTTTTTTAAACTTGCCATTAAAATACGAAGTAAAATTGTTGCCGATGGGCTCGACGATAATTCCTTTGATGTAACCAATGTGGGCAATCATCTTTCGGCCGAAGAATTTAACGCCGCCATGAACGACCCCGAAACGGTGGTGGTGGATATGCGCAACCATTACGAAGCCGAGGTAGGGCGCTTTGAAGGCGCCATCGTGCCCGATGTGGACACCTTTCGCGAAGAATTGCCTTGGGTGGTAGATCATCTGGCCGATAAGAAAGATAAAAAAGTGCTCATGTACTGCACCGGCGGCATTCGCTGCGAAAAGGCGTCGGCCTACTTGCGACATCATGGCTTTAACGATGTGAACCAGTTGCATGGTGGTATCATTGCCTATGCGCAGGAAATAAAAGCCAAAGGATTGGAGTCGAAATTCAAGGGTAAGAACTTTGTTTTCGACGATCGATTGGGCGAACGTATTACCGACGATATCATCAGCAATTGCCATCAGTGCGGCAATGCCTGCGACCAGCATACCAATTGCGCAAACGTCGATTGCAATCTACTTTTTATTCAATGCGATTCCTGCAAAAATCATTTTGCTAACTGTTGCAGCGAAGAGTGCCACGAGGTGGTGCAACTGCCCGAAGAAAAACAAAAGGAATTACGCAAAGGCAAATCCCATCCCTATACCAACATGATTTACCGCAAAGGCCGACTGCGACCGCACGGCAGCCAGCTGCAACACATGACCTTAAACAAGCAAAAGCCATGAACTTCGACAATATCCTCACCGCCACTGATGCGGGAATTTTTACCATCACCATCAATCGGCCAGACAAGCTCAATGCCCTAAACCATAAAACCATTCAGGAAATTGGTTTAGCCATGCGCCTTGCCAACGATGATGCCGGGGTGCGTGGAATTATCATAACCGGATCGGGCGAGAAAGCCTTTGCTGCCGGAGCTGATATCAGCGAGTTTGCCGATTTTAATCGCCACGAAGCCGAAAAATTGAGCCGCGACGGAAATGACGTTTTTACCGGTATAGAACATTCTCCAAAACCTGTAATTGCAGCGGTAAACGGATTTGCGTTGGGTGGCGGATGCGAATTGGCCATGTCCTGCCATCTGCGCATTGCCAGCGAAACGGCTCGCTTTGGCCAACCCGAGGTAAATTTGGGCGTAACGCCCGGATATGCCGGAACGCAGCGTCTGGTGCAGCTCATAGGCAAAGGTAAGGCGCTCGAATTTCTCATGACCGCCGACATGATTCCCGCTGCAGAGGCCTTAAGTCTTGGTCTGGTAAACCATGTAGTGCCGCAGGCCGAGTTGATGAACAAGTCGCGCGAAATACTTGGAAAAATTGCTAACAAAGGCCCGCTGGCCATCGCCGCCGTTATACGTTGTGTGAACAGCTATTTTGCTTATGACCAGGATGGATTTGAAACCGAGATTCGTGAATTTTCGGAGTGCTTCGAA
>JBKCHQ010000050.1:0-27382 GCA_046302715.1 Bacteroidia bacterium
GGTCGAGTGTGTTAATAATCCCTATGGAGTTGGCATCGGTAGGAATAATAGGCAGCGTATCGTTTCCATCGGCCTGATTTAGAGGAATTCCGGCAAGCGAATCTGCATTGTTAAGGAGCCCTTCGGGAATTTCGGCGCTGCCTCCGTCATTTACACCTGCACCGGCAATGAAGGATCCGTCGGTATCGTATTCCTTCAATATTCCACCCTGTTTATTTGCCGATTTTGTGGTTTGACCTAAGGTTAACCACGTATCGAGGGCAACCGTATTTTCGTCCAATCGGGTTTTCGAAAAATCAAATCCGAACGACTGCCCATCTTCCTTGTTATTGAAGAAGTTAGCTGTACTCTCAAAACGAATAGGGTGGTTTGCATCGCCATACAAACGACGCAGCTTGGCATCGGGCGATAAATCGGCATATATGCGGTATGTTTTGCTGCCAGCTGTAAGTCCGCCGCCTATGGTATCGGTGGCATCAATGCTGTCTGAAACATAATACAATTCAACAATAATATTTTCGAGCTGTGCGCTGATGCGGGTAGCAGGCAAAAGGCTTAAAATCGCAATGAGAAAGAATAGATTTTTCATAGCTAGGATTATAAACGGTATTGAACCGCAAACTGGTAGAACGTGCCGAAGCGGAAGCTGTCGAAATCTATACGGGTTCCATCGGTAAAATTGTAGGTTCTGCGAATAGCGGTATTCAGTACATCGCGCACGGTGAACGATACTACCCAATGCTTCCAGAGGTTTTTACTCAGCTTAATATCTATCATATCGCGGGGTACTTCATAAACATCCGGAATTCCCAAGCCATTGGTAATAACCAAACGTTTGCCTTGGCGGTTGTAACTTACCGTTGCGCTAAATCGCAATGTATCGGAAGTATAATTTAAGATTCCGTTTAACACATAGGGCGCCTGACCAAACATGGGGCGGCTCACATCCTCTATTGGAAGGTATGTTTTAACCCCGTTGTCGAGCTGCATAATGGTTTGGGTGAATTCGGTTCGCGATTCGGTAAACGTAACATTGGCTCTGAACTCGAGGTTTTTGATGATTTTTTTGCGCCCTTCAAGCTCAATACCCATTGCCCTTGATTTGTCGACATTCTGCCAACTGAAACCAAAATTTGAATTGGTGAGTTCGATGTGGTTTTTGAAATCCTTATAAAATAGGCTGAAGGATACATTATCGCCCGATTTGAAATAATTCTCGAGACGAAGGTCGTAGTTACGAATGTTTACCATCTTTAGGTCGGAGCGACCAAAAACGGGCACACGCAGTTCGTAGTCAAAAACGATAATCTCCGATAACTCACGAAGGCTCGGACGAGCAACCGTTTCAGAAAAATTGGCACGCAGGTTAATGGGAGCAACCTCGTCGTCGCGTAATTTATACACCACATTCACACTCGGCAGTAAGCTGAGTTCGTTAAGTGCACCGGGATTGGGCGCCAAAGCAATTATTCCTTCGGTGAAGAATCGGCGGCCATCGTTTGCTGCATATCCCAGCGAGTCGTATAAACGCACATCGGTGTACATGTCGGCATGCTCCACACGCAAGCCACCAGCAATGCGCAGTTGTGGATTGATGTTGAAATCGACCATGGCAAATCCCGCCGTAATAGTGCTGTAGCCAATGCTGCTATTGCCCGGGTTCTCATCGCGTTCGTAATATGCGCTGATGAGGCCCTGCTCGTTGAACCCGAAATTGGCCAAATCGAAAAACGGCGACACATCATTGTTCTGAATAATGAACTTGTTGGGTTTCGTAAACTTGAGCAGATAATTATACTGGTCGTAATCGCGGGTGAGGTACTGATAGGCTCCGCCGAAGCGAACTTTACGGGTAAGACCTGGTCTTTGCTTGGCAATGGGAAGTTCAAAAGCAACTTTGGTATCGAGCAGGTCTTCGCTGAGGTATCGGTAAAAACGGCTGGTACGCGAGGCGGTTTGGTCAATTTCGAGCGAATCGTCGATGTTGAGAAAGTAATCAAAGCTCTTAAAATCGGGAGCAATGCTTCGGCCACGCGTGTAAGACGCATTCACATCCGCTTTGAGTTTAAGCTTCGGAAAGAAATGGTCGGTTTTTACTTGATATACCATCTGGCGGCGTTGCTCATAAAACTGTGTTTGGGTATAAATTTCCTGCGTGGTAAACGACTGATCCACCTCCGAATCGAATCGCACATTGTTCTCGCCGTTTTGGTTGGGCATAAACAACAAGGCGATAGAATGATTGGGAGATGGTTTATACGCCAGATTCAGCAGTCCGCTCCAGCCGTTAGAGAGACGGCTTGCCTGTTGTTGTATATCATTTACGATAAACACATTGCCATTGTTGTCAATACCAGCGCGCTGTGCAATGGCATTGTTATCGTTGAGCACGTTGTTGCTGTAAAGGTAGCCCACAAAAAAGCCCAGTGGCCTGCCAAACAAATTCACCTGATTGCCGATGCTGAAACTTTGCGAGAAGTTTACCGGTCCGGTTTCGGTTTTATTCTGCCAGTTGTTGGCAAAGCGTCCGCCCGATTCGGCTGCACCAGCATTTATTTTACGGTATGCGTCGAGTTTGTATGAGCCGGCATTGTAGGCATCACGTGCCTGTGAAAAAGCTTCGGCATTGTCGAAATTAGCGGGTGCCAATAGGCCCAATTGTACCAGCCCTAATTTGAAATATGTTTCATTCCATTGGCTGCTGCCGTTCACGCCGAGCGAATTAAAATAGCCTCCAAGCCCTATAGCTTCAAACTCTTCATACGGTGTGATATTGGCATCAAAGGCCGTAAAATTGGAGTGATTCACATCGCGAAGGCCTCCATCGTAGCCAAGCCAGTCGGTACTGCTTTTTTCGGTCGATAAAATATCGACCCCAGTTGACTGTGGATTGAAGGTAAAGGCGTTTTCAAAACTAATGGTGAGCTGTTCGGGGTAATCTTTGGTTTCCACCGAAAGATAAGCACCTGCCCAATCGCCGGGCAAATCGGGCGATGCCGTTTTGGTAATAATAATGTTATCTACCAAACTGGCCGGAAATAAATCGAGTTTGATGTTGTTGGTAAAGGGATCGAGCGTAGGAATGCGCATCCCGTTGATGTTCGTTTTCAAGTAACGGTCGCCAATACCACGCACGGTAATGAACGAACCATTTGTTGAAACCCCGCTTACACGGGCCACTGCCGCAGTAACATTGTTGTCGCCGGTTTTCTTCATGGTCTCCGACGAAATGTAGTCGATAGATGTGGTGGATTTCTTCTTGATGTTTTCGAGATAATAATCCTTGTTCTTCACTGCCGAAGTAGTGATTTCTACTTGTCCGATAACATTGTCTTTGGGCTTGAGGGTGAAATTCTTTACCAAGACCTGACCATCTTTCAATTGAATTTTCTCCTCGATGTTGGTATAACTAACAAAGGTTATCGTGAGCGTATGGGGTAAATTATCTTTAACATTTAGCGAGAAATTACCATCCAAATCGGTAATGGTTCCAACTGTTTTGTTATCCTGCAGAAAAACCGCTGCTCCAATAACGGTTTCGCCATTTTCGTCGGTGATTTTTCCGCGTACGGTACCCTGTGCTCCCAATTTGCTCAGGAGCAAAATAAGGATGCATGCACTCCAAAATCTGAGTGATTGTATCATAGTAGTTGGATAAAAAATGGTGGAATTAAAGATTAGTGCTTGATGAAGCGCTGCGTCTGACGCTTTCCGTCGGCAATGCATTCGAGCACATATTGCCCTTTTGCGAGGTCAGAAACATCAACCGTGCTGAGCGATTGACCGCCAACCACTGTTTGCACCCAAACACGTTCGCCACGCATGGTGTAAATTGAGTAACGTCCCAATTGGCCGGCATTAAATGCTGTATTGATGTTTAATACATCAGCAACCGGATTTGGGTAAATCGTTAATTCCTCAACCTGATTGCTTTGCTCGCCAATACTGGTAACCAGATCAGAATTGTAGGTTAATGCTGGAAAAAGTACTTCGGCATCAATAGGATTTGATGCAACATAGCGCTCAACACCGCCCGAAGGAGTGCCTATCTGAATGTTTAATTCGAACGTTAAAGTTCCATCAGTCGTAATTTGCGCAATCAATACTTGGTTGGTTTCAGGATTGGGCCCTGTAGCACCCTGAAGTGCCGCCCACGAACCATCAAACGTTGAGAATACCGGACCTGCGTTTTCGGCATCAAACAGAGCGAGCTGAGCATCAATTCCTAAGGTGGTAACGGGTTGAGGTGATAAGCCGGTTACCAATAATAGGCCATCCTGCTGAGTAAGCGGAATACCAGCAGCGGCAGCGTTATTCTGCAATACACCATCATTATTTGTGTTGGTGGCTACACCATCATCAGCCGATTTAAGCACACCAAAATTACCACTGCATGCGGCACCTACCGAAACCCAGGTATCGAGCATAACGGTATTGTCTTTCGCCTGATTCTTAGTGTATGTTGGAGTTGTTGCACCGCGGTCGATGTTGTTAAAAAATTGTGTTGTGGTGGCAATGCGCAATTCGTGGTTTGGTAAACCATAAATAGCCTGTAATTTATACCCCGGAAGCATATCTACATAAATTCTGCGTGTTACAGAGCCTTCTGCAAGTACGCCACCCAAATCGTTTACTGTTGCATCGTTGGCATCTGATACATAATACGTTTCAACGATGATATTTTCAAGTCCTTGAGCACCAAGGTTTAAAGAGCCAATAAGGATGGATGCGCAGAGTAGAGATTTTTTCATGGTATGGATGTTTTGTGGTTTAGTTTAAACAGCCGTAAAAGTCACCTTTTGAAAAAAAATTATTCTTTGCTCAGGGTTAATCTTGGGTTAAATCGATTTAAAGAACGGTACACATTTAAAATTGACGGGAAAGCAACACCTAACAAGTATTTCATGCTCTTTAATTCAGCAAGTTGCCTCTGAATATAAATTATCCAATTGTTACCGAATTGTTTTGCTAAAGTTTTTCGCAGAAGATTTTTATGTCCTTTAAAAGGATGAAATATAAAATTTTAAAAACAAAAATTTGAATAACTCGCGTAAACCTAATGGAACTATTGAATTCGGGTTACGGGTGATTTAGTTTAGGATTAATAAATCTCCGGCCAGCCAACGGTAGCCAAAAAATTTAGATGTGGAACAACTATTATGTGCAAAATTGAATAAACACTGCAAATTCAATTTTATTATGAATTGGCTTCAAAATTAGCCCAGCGTCAGGCATTTCAAGATTATTTTGTCACATCTACTGCTTAAACGTATAGCTAATCCCTAAACGATACAAGGTGCCCAGCGCATAAGACTCTGAGGTATATCGCTGCCCTTTAAAATCTTGATAGCGAAGTAACTTAGAGCCCAGAATATTTTGAACATTAAAAGAGGCATTGAAACGCTTCAAGAAGCGCTGCTGCACCTTTAGATTCAACAATGGAATAGCCTGCTCGTAAATATCGGGTGTAGCCACCAGTGCAATCTGGTAAAGTTTATTTCCACTCACATTAAACGAAACAGCAGCCTCGGTGCCTAAATCGGGCTGAACGTAACTTAAAATAAGGTTAATGATATACGGCGACTGCCCCACAAAAGGTCGTTTCTGTTGTGTGAAGGTGGAATCAAAATCCTGCGATGTTTTTAATTCGTTGTCGGGCATGTCAACTCTCGAGTAGATATATGACAGATTGGTGGCCACCTGAAAATGCTTCAACACCGAACTTAAACTTTCCAGATTTTTACGGAATTCAAACTCGGCACCATACACCTCAGCACGCGGCACATTAATAAATACTAATTCAGGAATGGTGGTATTATTAAACGCCTGAACAATAGGATCGGTAAAGAACTTGCCATAAAGACTAAAAGCAATGAGTTCGCCCGGTTTCGGGAAAAACTCATAGCGCACATCGGCATTTTGAATGAGAGTGCGCTTTAGACTTGGATTCCCCAAGGAGAAAAATCCGTTTTTATTGTCAAACTGCACAAAGGGCGCAATTTCACGAAGGTTAGGCCGTGCAACGGTTTGTGTAGCACCCAAGCGCAAATTGCTCCGATCGTTTAGTTTATAGATAAAGTTAAGAGAAGGCAAATAGTCGGTCAGATCTATTCTACCCGATGCTTCCACCAGATTACCGCCCACATTAATTTGGCTGGTATCTTGACTTTCTACCTCGATAAGCGTTTTTTCGAGACGTAAACCGCCCACCGCTTTAAGACGAGCACCCAATTCCCATACGCCCATGGCATATGCAGCTGCAACCGCTTGGTTCCCTAAATAGAAATTCTTTTCAATCGACTGGTTTACATAATAATACCCATGCTGGTATTTGGTAACCTCCCCGGCTGCATTATACACCGTATCAATAATGCCAATGTTTGCGGCCGAAAAAAGTCCGTTAAAATCGCCCGGGCGTTCATTTAAATATTGGGTAAACCTCAATTCGGCGGGGATAGCATTATCGGCCAGCTCAAAACGATATTCCTTAAATGATCGGTTAAGTTGGCTGTAATAGGCCCCAAATTTTATATGGTTGTCTTTGTCACCGGATAGCGGAATTTTTAGGTCAATCCTGCCCTGGAGCTGATCGTCCTGCAAATAGCGGAAATAGTGAAAAGGACGCGCATATTCGGCATTGTTCAGATAATACTCAGTGGTGTATTCCTGAAATATATTGCCGTTTTCGTCTTCGCGATCGAAATAATCGGTAACGGTAGTGTATGCAAAGTACTTTAGGTCGGGCTCGTCCTGAATAGACCGGTTGGCCGCAGCTGTCCAATTAAGCTCCGCATTTTTTAATCCTGTAAACACATGACGCCCTGAGAGTTGCCCCGAACGCAGCTCGCGCTGGGTAAACTGTATGGAGTTGGTATGAAATACGGCATCGGAGTTAGAAACCTGACCAACAAAGGAGCCTTGTTGCTGCCGGCCCATTATTTCGGCATCGTTGGAGTAGATGCCGGTAAAGTTAATTTGATGATGAGCATTTAACTTAGCAGTAAGTGCCGCAAAACCTCCCGACTGCGGGTTGGCCACGCTTTTATGATCGCTCAGTTGCTGATAACCAAACAAAACGGGCTGTACGTTATTTACCCAGGTATTGATGATTCCGTTGGTATATTGCTGATAGCTTTGAGCAAAACGCAGGCCGCCCAAGGCGCCCCAATCCATGCCCAAGAAACGAAACTTCCCCCCCATCGAAAATTCGTACCGCGAATCGAGCGGTGCACGTGTGGCCTCGGGCATAAAATTGCTGCTCAAACCACGGGCACTTTGCTGAAAATCGGCTCTTATCTGATCGGGTTTAGATGGATTACGTGCCTCGATGTATCGGCCCGGTGTCATCGCATTACGAAAATCATCGTTGAGATACATTTCGGGCAAGGCACGGGTTCCTCCAGGGAAACCAAACGTTTCGGAGGCATCGCCCGCCGAAGAGAGAAAATTACTTTTCAAGCTTGCGAGCGAATTATACCCCACCAAGGTTGAAAAATTGAGCGTAAACGTTTCGGGAAGGGCCTTGGTAGAAATATCCACATTACCTCCGGTAAAATTGCCCGGCATATCGGGCGTAAAGGATTTTAAGGTTACAATATTGTCAATAAACGACGAAGGAATTAAATCGAGGCTCGATGAGTTACGATACGGATCGGGGCTTGCCATGGGCAGTCCGTTGAGCTGGGTTATAGAATAACGGTCGCCCAAACCACGCATCACCAGATATTTCCCATCTTGTACGTTAGCGCCGGTCATTTGCCGCATCGACTCGGCTGCGTTGCTGGCACCCGAGCGCGAAATTTGTTGGGTGGATATACCGTCTTGAATAGCTATTGATTTTCGCTGCAGCGCGATGAGCGAAGCATCGGTGTTACGCACCTGCTCGGCTTCAATAACAATTTCGCCCAAGGCATTTTCGGTAGATTTTAATGTAAAATCGAGTTGTTTTACTTCACCGGCATTTAGTTTAAGCTGAGTTATGGTTTGATCTTGGTACGATACATAACGGCATTTAACGGTGTAGGTTCCTGCAGCGAGTTTTAGAGAATAATTGCCGTCTAAATCGGCCATGGCGCCCAAGGTTGTACCCTCAATAAGCACAGTAGCTCCTATGAGTGCTTCGCCGTTGGTGGCATCCACAATTTTACCGTGAAGGGTAGCTTGCTGGGCACTTAAAGCAGAAAATGCCGGCATTAAAAGCCAGCATAAAACAGAACGAAATAATGTAAATCGGATCATAGCTATGTTTACCATAAAAGGCAGAACCCTCCGAATGAAGGATTCTGCCCAGAAATGATGGATGTTTTAAAAAATTAATAGATGAATACCTTTTGGCTGAATGTGTTGATGCCGTTGGTAAAGTTGAGGAAGTAAATTCCGGGAGCCAAGTCAGAAACGGGCACCTCAACGGTTTCCTGTCCTTTTGCGCTTTGAATTCCGCGTACTGTGCGACCTGAGGCATCAATCATCTGAATGCGCAATGCGCTTTCTGCTTTCACAACAATGTTAACGTTGGTGTTTGCCGGATTTGGGAATACTTTCAAATCCGTGAGTACATTATTGTATTCATTAAGACCTGCAGCTCCGCCCCAGTTAAGGCCTGATGCCAGATGACCGTTTTTAGCCAGAGAAGTCCACTTAGCAATGTAGCACTGATTGGCATCGGCCGAAAGTGCGCCTTTGTAGTTTACTTGTGTAAAGAACGTATCGGCGGGATATTCGGCCAATGTTGAAGTGTATGCTGTTCCTGTTAATGATGGTCTTGGATCGAGTGTGGCATCCTGGTCACGGCTGATGGAAACAAACTCCGGATTTGAAATTTGGTTGGTAGCGGCAAGATGTGCCGAAAATGCGGCTGCTGTTTCGTCGCCCGGATTGCTGCTGATACGGATAATTCCGGTTGAAGAACCATCGAGCTGTGTATTGCTGCCGATATTGTAAAACAAATTGTTGAGGATGCGGGTTTCGCCGGCCAAAAAGCGACTGTATGAATCGGTAGTAGTATTGGCCGAATCGTCCTGAATTTCGATACCCTTGCCTTTCATTTCGGCAACGATGCCGTTAGCGGCAACTACCGAGCCCCCGGCACGAATTAATAAACCAATAGGATTAGAAGCTGCAGAACCCGGCCCCGAACCGATGTGCGTAAAATTATAGATAGTTGATGATGTGTGTTCGGCGGTATTATTTGGCGTTGAACCATCGTATTCCCAACCGGCATCGGCTACATCAGCGCGCTGAATGGAGAAAAGGAATTGTGCACGGCCGGTCCAAACCTCATCAAAATCATACGAATCATCTTCGGCAAAGGCCACACAGAAATTTTTAATATCCACTGTTCCGCCAAATATTTCGATGCCATCATCTGAAGAGGCATAAATATCCACAAACGATAATTTAGTTCCGCGTCCAACACCGCCTAAAGTTAAGCCCTGCAGCTCAGAACCACTGGTTAAACCATATCCGGTATGGCGTATAGAAACGTAGCGCAACTCGCCCGAATTATCGTTATCGTCGAAGTTTGTTGGATTATTTCCCGTAGCGCCATATAAACCACGTGGCTCTGATGAGTCAATGCCTTCAATAGAAACTTCGTAAGCACCATTTTTTTCGGTGGTGGCTTTACCTAAAAGAATTAATCCTCCCCAAAGCTGCACATCGCCGGGACCTAGGTCGTTTGGATCATTAACATCGTCAGCGACAGCTGTAAAGATGATGGGTGCATCGGGCGTTCCGATGGCATTAATACGTGCACCACGACAAATGATAAGTGCCGAGGCTGTTCCTGCCGATTGTTCGCTAAATTTAATTACCGTTCCTTCCTGAATGTTAAGGGTACTTCCTTCTTCGAGGAATACCAGTCCATCCACCAGATAGGTATTATTATTGGTCCAATTGTACACTGTGCCACCCACAAGGCTGGCATCGGTAATGGAAATCTGGGCTTTTACAACCTGAAGGGCAAAAGCAACACTGAGTAAGGTAAATACTTTTTTCATAAAATCTTTTTTGCGCTGCAAAGAACCAATCCGTAAATAATATGAATGTAGACTTAATGTGAAGAAATTGTAACGTAGTTTGATTTTAAAACAAACAGCTTTTTAGATGTATTTTGCTGATTATATGATTTATGCGATACATCATGGTCGATTTTTGTGTAAAGCCAATGTTAAGATGAGATGATTGTTAAATAATCTAACCTGCAAATTCAATTGAAATTTTTCCTCATTCTTTTTTAAGAAAGAGAAAAATAGAGGCCGAATGAAGCTATGCTTCGTTGGGATTAACCCAGATGCATCCTGCAGATCTAGCGTCTTAAGCATTAGTGCATTTCATTTCTAGCGCTTAAACTGGGTTTAATCTAGCATGTTTCTGGTGCAATAATTTGAAAAATTAAAATTGAAATATCTTTTACCAATGCGCTTTACTTACGCAAAATAAAATCAGGGGTGCGCACGGTATTGCTCATATTGAGTGCTCTGTCGCAAATCCGCACTTCGTATCTGATGGTATCGAACGTTGAAAAAGGATTATTGGTAAAAAGTTGCATTTTTATTTCACCTTCGAGTGTTTTGTTGGGACCTTCAGGCGTTAAATTGGGAATGCGCGAGTTATTGGTCAAACTATCGGCACCCGGAAAAGGCGGCGGTAACACCACCTTGGTCCAAACTCCGTTTTGTTTTTCGTAATAATCAATGAAGAAATTATAGTAATATGCAGACTCTTTGTTGTAAGGCGGGAGGGTGTCCGATGCCGATAAACCCATATCGCCATCGCCATCGGTGAAATAAAGCCTGAGAAAACCTACCGAATCTTTGCCCTCACGATTGGTTAAAGCATCAAAACCCGAGTATTCGATATACGGTATGTTCGAAAATTCGGGCTTTTCGCGGCAGGCAAAAAACAGCATCGAAAGCAATAAGGCAATATGTACCTTTGTACTGCGCATATTCATGGGAACCAAAGATACATCGTTTTCGAACCCCTTGATGCAAGCAGAACGTACGCAACTTAAGAAACGTGTATTTTCGGTTTCGCATGCCGAAGAATTCAATGCGCTGGCCTTAGCGGTATATCGATATCAGTTTATCAATAATATAATATACCAAAATTGGTGCAGGCTTTTAGGACGAACCCCTGATGAAGTTCAAAAGTTGGAGGATATTCCCTACTTGCCGATTTCATTTTTCAAACAACATAAAGTAATCAGCGGCACTTTTAATACCTATGATTGTATTTTTAGAAGTTCGGCCACAACGGGCCAAACGGTGTCGCAACATTGGGTAGCCGATAAATATATATATGAGCGCAGTATAAGAGATGGGTTTGAAAAACAATTTGGGGCGCCTAACTCATATACCATTATTGGATTGCTTCCTTCGTATTTGGAGCGTGACGATGCCTCATTGGTCTATATGACCGATTATTTGATCCGCATGAGTGCCGACCCGAAAAGCGGATTTTTCCTGAACGATTACCCAGCGCTGGTTGATTTGCTTGCCTCACGTAAACCCGGCGATAAACCTATTTGGCTCATTGGAGTAAGTTTTGCATTGCTCGACTTTGCAAGCTTAAAACCGCCCGTTTTAGAAGACATGATTATCATTGAAACGGGCGGAATGAAAGGCCGAAGACGCGAGATGGTACGTGATGAATTGCATTGTGAGATCAGAAAAAACTGGCCCTTACACCAAATTGATTCAGAATACGGTATGACCGAATTGCTTTCGCAGGCATGGACCGGTGCAAACGGTCGCTTTTATTGTCCGCCTTGGATGCAGGTTCGTATGCGAGCCACCGATAATCCTCTGGAATATGTTAACGCTGGAAAAACGGGAGGCATCAATGTTATTGATTTGGCCAATGTAGATTCTTGTGCGTTTATCGAAACATCCGATCTTGGGAAAACCCATCCCGACGGCAGTTTTGAGGTCTTAGGACGATTTGATCAGGCCGAAATAAGAGGATGCAATTTGATGGTGGTATGACCGTATTCCTGATAATTTCTCATTTATAATTGATGTTTGTTGTTCCTGTTATAATGACGATACGAGAATATACACCTGAAAACAAGGCAACATGCCTTGACATATTTATGAGTAATTGTCCAAAATATTTTGACAAGAGTGAATTTGCATTGTTTGACAAATGGCTTGATCATCTGGCAAGTGAAAATTCGATATATCAAAGTGCAACGTATTCCAATTCTGAAAAGGATGCATACTACGTTATTGATATCCCAAAATTTGGAATTATTGGTTGTGGAGGATTTTACATTGATAGAGAGTTGAATGAAGCCCGACTCGCCTGGGGAATGATACACGTTAATTTTCATAGAAAAGGATTTGGAACTGCGCTTTATCAATATCGAAAAGACATCATTAGCAGGGACTGGCCCAACCACCTACTTACGTTGGGAACGAGTCAATACACCTATCCATTTTATGAAAAAATGGGACTATCGGTTACTTCAATTGTAAAATCAGGATACGGGGAAGACCTCGATAGGTATGACATGAAATAATAACTTTAGTAACCAAAGCGTTACGGAAGTAGATTTTATGTGCAATTAAAAACAATTGAGCAATTACTACACAATGGTGAAGGATGATACGTTAAGGGTTTACCAGCCACTTTTGCAGCGCCCTTAAAAGCGGCTTACGGCACTCGTGAAAATTATTTTTAAAAAAATTACAGGGCTCATATTTGGACATAAGGAATTGATTCCTATCTTTGCAGCCCGTTAAAAAATCGTATTTCCTAATTTCACCATAAAGTGGATACATTAAGTTACAAAACAGTCTCTCTGCCGGTTAAAAGAGCCGCCGAAGAAAAAAAGTGGGTTTTGGTAGATGCTGAGAACATGGTATTGGGCCGTTTGAGCTCAAAAGTGGCCATGATTATCCGTGGCAAACACAAGCCTTCTTACACCCCGCACAACGATTGCGGCGATAATGTTATCATTATTAACGCTGAGAAGGTAATCCTTTCGGGCAACAAGACCGATGAGAAAGTGTACACGCACTATACCGGTTACCCGGGAGGTCAGCGTTTTGCTACACCACGCGAATTATTGACTAAAAAGCCTGAGGCCATCATCGAAAAAGCCGTTAAAGGGATGCTTCCTAAAAATCGTTTGGGACGCGCCATTTTCGGTAATTTATATGTGTATGCAGGAACTAATCATCCGCATACGGGCCAGCAGCCTACTCCAATTAACCTTAACGATCTAAGATAATAATGGAAATCATCAATACCAGCGGCAGAAGAAAGACTTCGGTAGCCCGTGTTTACCTTAAGTCAGGTAACGGAACCATTACAGTGAACAACCGCGATTTTAAAGAATATTTCTCAGTTCCCATGTTGCAGGGTGCTGTGTTGCAGCCGTTCCAAATTACTGAGCAGGAAGGTAAATTCGACGTTACCGCCAACATTACTGGTGGCGGAATTACCGGTCAGGCTCAAGCCCTTCGTTTGGCTATTTCTAAAGCTTTGGTGGAGCTTGATGCAGCTACCAAAGCGTCTTTGCGTGCTGCCGGATTAATGACCCGCGACCCACGAATGGTGGAACGTAAAAAACCGGGACAAAAGAAAGCCCGTAAACGCTTCCAGTTCAGTAAACGTTAATATTACCGGATTTATATCGATACCATGTCAAGAATTTCAACAGATCAGCTTCTCGAAGCAGGTGTTCATTTCGGCCACCTTAAAAGCAAGTGGAATCCCAATATGGCGCCCTATATTTTTATGGAGCGTAACGGAATCCACGTTATCGACCTCAACAAAACGGTTGCAAAGCTGGATGAAGCTGCAGGAGCATTAAAACAAATTGCAAAATCCGGCAAAAAGATTTTGTTCGTAGCTACCAAGAAACAAGCGAAAGAAATTGTTTCAGAATCGGTTCGTAAAATAAACATGCCTTATGTTACCGAACGTTGGCCGGGCGGAATGCTCACAAATTTTACCACTATCCGTAAAGCTGTTAAAAAAATGGCTACCATCGATAAGATGAATACGGATGGTACATTTGCGACGATTTCTAAAAAAGAAAAACTGACCATTTCGCGTGAGCGTGAAAAGCTAGAAACGCAATTTGGCTCAATCGCTGATATGGGTCGCCTTCCGGCCGCACTTTTCATCGTTGATATTTCTAAGGAGCATATTGCAGTGGCCGAAGCACGCCGCTTGAATATCCCAACCTTTGCCATTGTAGATACCAATTCAAATCCTAATTTGGTAGATTATCCTATTCCTGCAAACGACGATGCAGCTAAATCCATATCACTTATTATGGATGTGGTTGTCGCTGCCATTCAGGAAGGACTTTCTGAACGTAAAAACGATAAGGACAAGTCAGATGATGAAGGCAAATCAGAAGAAGTAGCTTCTGAAGAAAGTGGAAAAGAATAAATAATTTAATACATTTAAAACATGTCAACCGTAGCAATTACTGCTTCAGACGTTAATAAACTCCGTCAGATTACCGGTGCCGGTATGATGGATTGTAAAAAAGCCCTTACCGAAGCCAATGGCGACTTCGAGGCGGCTATCGATATTCTTCGTAAAAAAGGCCAGAAAGTAGCGGGTAATCGTGCCGACAGAGAAGCTAACGAAGGCGTGGTGCTTGCAAAAGTTACCGCCGATGCTAAGCGTGGTGTACTTGTAGCGTTGAACTGCGAAACCGACTTTGTAGCTAAAAATCAGGAGTTCATCGACTTTACCACCACTGTATGTGATATTGCGGTTAACCAGGGAACTGCAGACCTTGAAGCTCTTTTAGCGACTTCTTTAGATGGTTTGTCTATCCAAGACCGTATCACCGACCTTATTGGTAAAATTGGTGAGAAGATGGAATTGCAATACCTTCAGGTTAATGGCGAATACGTTGTGGCCTATAACCACCCCGGAAATCGCTTAGCTACGATTGTGGCATTCAATAAAGCCAATGCAACCGATATTCAAACCATTGCTAAAGATGTGGCTATGCAAGCTGCGGCTATGGCTCCGGTGGCGCTCGATAAAGACGATGTAGATACCCGTACTTTAGAGCGCGAGCTTGAAATCGCACGCGAACAAATTCGTGCCGAAGGCAAGCCTGAAGACATGGTTGAAAAAATTGCACAAGGAAAAATCAATAAATTCTACAAAGAAAGCACCTTGCTCAATCAGGAATTTATTAAAGATAATAAGTTGACCGTTAGACAGTATATACAGTCAACCGACAAAGAGCTCATGGCAACAGGCTTTAAGCGAATTGCCATTGGAAACTAATTTGAAAAGAGAGTCGGTTGGCTCTCTTTTTTTTTGACCATTTAGAAATCTCTCTGCTATGAAATACAAACGCATCCTTTTAAAATTAAGCGGTGAATCCCTGATGGGAAACAAAAATTTTGGCATCGACCCCGAACGTATTGGTGTTTATGCTAACGAAATTAAGGAAGTTGCTGCTGCAGGTGTAGAAGTAGCGATAGTAATTGGAGGCGGGAATATTTTCAGGGGAATTCAAGCAGCTGAAGGCGGCAAGATTGATCGTGTGCAGGGCGATTATATGGGAATGCTTGCCACCATGATTAACAGTATGGCGCTTCAATCAGCATTGGAATCCATAGGTGTACAAACACGCTTGCAGAGTGCCATACAAATGGAGCAGATTTGTGAGCCTTTTATCCGCCGACGCGCAGTGCGTCACCTCGAAAAAGGCCGTGTGGTGATATTCGGCGCCGGAACCGGAAACCCGTATTTTACTACCGATACCGCAGCTACATTACGTGCCATCGAAATCGAAGCCGACGTAATTTTAAAGGGAACCCGTGTAGATGGTATTTATACCGCCGATCCAGAAAAGGACCCCACTGCCAAACGATACGACACCATTAGTTTTAATGAGGTGTACGAAAAGAATCTGAATGTAATGGACATGACGGCCTTTACGCTTTGTAAAGACAATAAGCTGCCTATTATCGTTTTTGATATGAACAAGCAGGGTAATTTGACGCGTTTACTTAATGGTGAGCCACTCGGTACACTGGTAAACTTCTGACCAACATCGTCGGATGAATTCGAAATTTGTCTTTTCTTTGTGCCGCCCAAGATATTTTTGACCCATGAATGAATTAGTAAAGCCCCAAATTGAATCTGCAACCAGCTTAATGGAAAAAGCCATTTCACACCTCGAAAGCGAATTGGCTAAAATTAGAGCCGGCAAAGCTAGTGCTCAAATGCTGGATGGTATTTATATAGATTATTACGGTAACAACACCCCGCTAAATCAGGTGGCCAACATCAATACCCCTGATGCACGCACCATTGCTATACAGCCTTGGGAAAAACAAATGCTAGGTGTAATTGAAAAAGCAATTTTTGGATCAAACATAGGCCTTACGCCCATGAACGATGGGCAAATGATCCGTATAAATATTCCGCCGCTTACCGAAGAGCGTCGACTTTCGTTAGTAAAACAGGCAAAAGCAGAAGCCGAAAATTGTAAAGTAAGTGTGCGTAACATCCGCCGCGATGCCAATGAGGCAGTAAAAAAACTGCAAAAAGACGGATTGCCTGAAGACAGTGCCAAAGATGCCGAGACAAAAATCCAGCAACTTACAGATACCTTTATTGCCAAAGCCGATAAGCATTTGGAGATTAAGGAAAAGGAAATCATGACGGTGTAAACACCACGAAAAAACCAATATAGGTGACTTTCCTTTTACAAACTGTCTATATTCAATGTGATTACCTCTTCGCGTAGGGCTTAAGCAAATTAGAGATATTGCTGTATTAGGCTAGTTGTTATTTTCGGAGCGTTGTTCAAAAAAGTATAACTATGAGGATTTGCAGCGACGAAGCCGAAGCATTGGGAGACATGCTAAAGTAAGCATATCAGCGCTTTGAAATGAAATGTGAGAATCGCAAAGCGCACACTGGTAATTTAGTTGCCTAATGTAAACACTCCAATTTTAAGACAAAGCAAGTTCGGTATTTTCGACTTCACTCATAAAATGGCTAATTTATGGAGCAATGGGATGTTCAAGCTTAGATGAATTAACCAAACACCAGTATACCCTTCAAACCCTAATCCAAGCATTCTACCGATGAATTTAATCCTAACAATTTGATTGATTATAAAAGAACAAATTACGCCTGCGTTTTTTGCTCCACGAAATACATGCTGATTTCGCCCTTTCCTTTGGCAGCTATTTTTCCCCGGTAGGCAAAGTTGAATTTATCTTGGGTTATTCTGAAGGTTGATTCTGAAACATTAACCTTGCCCACCTCGCCGCTGCTTTCCATGCGGCTTGCCGTGTTTACGGTATCGCCCCAAATATCGTAGGCGAATTTTTTAATGCCTACAATACCCGCCACAACGGGGCCAGAATGAACGCCGATGCGGATCTCAAAAAACAATTTACCTGCATCCTCGCGGGCTTTTTTATACTCAGCCATGTAGTGCTGGATTTCGAGTGCAGCCCGAATTACATCTTCTGCGTGGGTTGTATTGAAGGTCGGCAAGCCACCGGCGGCCATGTAGGCATCGCCAATTGTTTTAATCTTCTCCACATTGTGTTTGAGCATGATCTGATCGAACGCCGAAAAACACTCGTTGATTTCAGCCACTAATTCCTGCGGTGTAAATTGCTCCGACAATTGAGTAAAACCTTTGAAATCTGTAAACAAAACCGTTACCTCATCAATCAGTTTCGATTCGGCATTGCCCTTTGATTTTAATTCTTCGGCAATGGAATACGGCAAGATATTCAGCAGTAGCTCATCGCTCAACTTTTTCCCTTTCTTGATTTTATTCCGCTGAACGAAAAACACCCCTGAAAAAATCAAGAGCAATGCAAAACCGCCAATGAAAACATTGCGAACTAGAATTTGGCGCTCCAAGTTCTTTTGGGCGATCTCTTCCTTCTTTTCGTTGATCTCGTTTATATTCGAAAGTTCGATGCGGTTGCTGATGATTTGTTTTTCTGTGAGTAAATCAATTTCTACTCGACTTGTAGAGTCGGTATTTTGCGCCAATAACTTATACCCTTCTGCGGCTTCCTTGTACATGCCGGCTGCAAGAAATACTTTAGCAAAGTAGCTTTTCATAAACTCCCGGTTATCTGTTTGGTTGAGTTTGTATGGTGAATAAATGGCGCGATAAGCCAAATCGGCGGCCTTTTTATGCTCATTTAAAATAAAATGTACATTGATGCGCTCCATCAGTTCGTCGACGTCCAAAAACCTCTTTTGGTCTGGCATAAAGACATTTCGATCGGTGGCGTTTTTCTGGTACATAATCGGGTGATTAATGTAATATAACGCACTGTCTCTGTTTTGCAAACGGGCATAGGCAACTGCCTGGTAGCAAAATAATTTTCGTCTGTAATTCAAATAGCCTTCGTCTGTGCTTGAATAATCTAAGCCGAAGGTTTTCAAAGCACGCTTCGAAATTTCGATGGCCTTCGACCAATTTTTCAGCCTAAGCAAAGCCATGATGTTAATCTTGTAATCGTCGCCAACTCCTGATTGCTCCGAAGGGTGTTTTTCAAAATAGCTAATTCGCTTTTCGCCCATTGTTTGGGCTTCTTGAATGAGCGCCGAATCATTTTTTGCGCGACCGTATTTATAAAACAACCAAACGAAGGCATTACTCAACTCCATGATCTCAGCATGCGATTTGTTTTTGCATTTTAAGGCATACAGCAATCGTGTATATTTCAGGGCATCGTCGATCATGTTCGACTGTTCATACGTAGTAATGTACAGCTGATATACGTTCATTAATTGTTCATTGTCATTTAATGCTTTTACCTTTTTGTAAAATGAATCGATGCAATACAATGCATTCCCAATTTGTTTTAATACCGCATACTTGTTGCAATCGGCATAACATATAAAGTACTGGTCGCGCAAGGTTGGAGCTTTGGTATTTTGGGCAAGCAGGATGTTTTTAATCTGATCCCACTCTGCAGCAGAGATGGGTTCGACTCCCCATTTTTCATAAGACCTCATCTTTATCAACACCTCCTCGGGCGAAAGCGTATCGTTTACTATCAATGCTTTTTGAGCGGCTATTCGATCCGACTGAGCCTGTAATACGACCGAAAAGAAAAGTAAAAAGACGAAGAAGATATTTTTAGGAAGCATTGTTATTGAAAATTATCGGCATCAGCCGTAATCAAGCAATTTCTATATTCAGATTTCGGAATTCAATTTTCGAGTAAAGTCGTCAAAGCGCAAAATTCTCAGGTAAAAGTACAGATTAATACCAGGAAATCCGACAAAATCTGGGACATAAAAAAGCCGCTCCGTTTTTCAACAGAGCGGCTTTTAACGTTTAATGCAGTATAGTGCTACCGCGCCAGCTGGAATGTTACATTCAGGTTGTGGGTGCGCGGAACGATGCTCTTGAATTCTTGAAAATAGGCATTGTAGGCATAGCCAATCGAGAAGCCCGATAAATTTACGCCTAATGCTCCTACAAAGGTTTTGGTAGTACGGTAGCCCAGTTTTACCCAAACTTTTTCTTTATACACCGCTTTTGTGTTAAGCTCTGCACTAAAAGGCTTTACACCAGATCCAAACAGCAATACTTCGGGCACGACGGTTAAATCGGTTCCAGCTGCAATTTTGTAGGATGTGTTTGTGATGAAAACGGGATTCAGCGCACTTTCGGTTTTTGAAAACGAAGGCATCGAAATACCGGCCGTTAGTTTGTCTTTCCAAACATAACCCAAGCCGATGCTGTTTATGAAACGGTATTGCGGAAACACGCCCGATACCAGCACCGGATCGGCCTGATCGACATATTGGTTTAACTCGCCGGTACGGATAGACGTAAATTGCAGCCCCAAGCCGATTCCGGCCATCAATACCGAATTCTCATTGAGCTTGATGCTTTTTGCAATGTCGAGCTCAAAACTGCTGGTGCGAAACATACCGAAATACTTGGAGTTTATGTGCGCCCCGATCGAAATTTGCGCATTCTTTAATTGCGAATACGCTGTAAAATTCAATTGCCCGGTATTTTGCACCGCACCGCCATTGGTATTAGTTAAGGACAGTCCCGATTCGTTTTTCTCGGCAATAAAGGCCGTGTTGTAATTGAACCGGTTAAAGTTAATATCCTGCATGGTTAAGGCATCCTGTGCCATTACCGATGTTGCCGACATGAGCAACATGGCGCATGCTATGGTATATAGATTTTTCATGCTTAGAATTTGTTAGGGCGGTAAATGTGAAGTTGTCCCTTGAAGGAACGATCGGCATTGGTCGAATCCTGAAAAACGTAGTAGTACGTTCCGCTGGGAAGCTCAGTACCGCTGTTGGTTAAACCTGTCCACGAATTGTCGTACTGCTTGGCTTCGTAAACCAGATTGCCAATGGCATTGTAAACGTGCAATACATAGTTTGCATACAGCTCAATGCTCGGAATGCTGAAGGTATCGTTGTGGCCATCGGCATCGGGTGTGAGTAAATTACCAGCTTTTAAATCGTCCAATTCAATCACATCCAATACACGTACTACCAAGGTGTCGTGAATTACATTTCCAAGTTCATCGTCGATTTGTAACGCCAAGTAATACCAAACCTGCTGCTCGTAGTTTAATTCGGCAGCCGTTTCGAGTTGATCATCCGCAATACCGAAGGCTGTATAATCGGCCGATGGCAAGGATGTTTCATCAAAACTATAGCTGTATGCTATGCCCTCGTTTACGAAATTGGGCTGCAGCAATCCTACCAGTGTCGACAATGAAACATTTTCATCAATGCTCAGTGAATCGACAAGTAAACCGGTCATCTCGGGTAAATCCAACACCTGAATTACCAAGGTGTCGAATACCGTATTTCCAAATACATCGTCAATTTGAATGGCCAAGTGATAATATGCCTGCGCTTCAAAATTGATTTGAGCTGCAACGGTCAATTGATCGGCCGTAAGACTAAATGCAGCATAATCGTTTGATGGCAATGCTGTTGGCGCGTAGTTGTATGTAAACGAATTGTTGGCACTCACATAATCGGGTTGCAAAGCAATAACCAACGATGCAAGTGCAGTGTTTTCGTTTATGGTTAAGCTATCAACCAAAAGACTTGTTACGTCGGGAATATTCAATACTTGCACCACCAGGGTGTCTATGATATTATTTCCTAAATCATCGGAAAGTTGAACGGCCATGTGATACACATTCTGCCCTTCGAAATTGATTAGCGCTGCAGTACTTACTTGGTCTGTTGCCAATGTAAATGCCGCATAATCGCTCGATGGCAATACCGCCGGCAAATAGCTGTAGGTATACGTTGCACCAACATTCACAAAATTGGGCTGCAGCTGACCTACAAACGTTGTTACTGGAATATTTTCGTTGATCGTAAACGTATCGACCAATAAACCGGTCATTTCTTCAACATCAATTACCTGCACAACCAAGGTGTCGATGGCCGAATTGCCATAGGCATCGTCGATCTGAATGGCCAGATGATACCAAGCCTGCGTTTCGTAGTTTATCGCCGAGACAGAACTTACCTGATCAACCGTAAGGCTAAACGCTGCAAAATCGGCAGAAGGTAAATGTGTGTATGTGTACGAATTATTCGTACTCACAAAATTGGGTTGAAGTGTCCCCACCAAGGTTGCCAAACTTGCATTTTCGGTAATACTCATCGTATCGACCAGCAAAGCGCTTAAGTCGAGTACATCGAGCACTTCTACAACCAATGTATCAACAATGGTATTGCCCAGATCGTCCTGCAACTGGATAGCCAGGTGGTAGAAATCTTGCGTTTCGAAATTGATTAATGCCGCAGTGCTTAACTGGTCTGCTGTAAGCGCAAATGCTGCATAGTCGTTCGAAGGCAATGCCGCCGGCAAATAACTGTAGGTATAGTTTACGCCTGCATTTGTGAAGTTAGGCTGAAGCTGTCCCACAAAGGAAGCAAGCGGTACATTTTCACTGATTGAGAAGGTATCGACTAGCAAACCGGTCATTTCTTCCACATCAATTACCTGAATCACCAACGTGTCGATTACAGTATTTCCAAAAACATCATCAATTTGAAAAGCCAAATGATACGTTGATTGGGTTTCGTAATTGATTTCAGTTGCAGAACTCACCTGATCAACAACAAGGTTAAACGCTGCAAAATCATTCGAGGGCAAATGTGTGTACGTGTAGGAATTGTTGGAGCTTACAAAATTGGGCTGAAGTATTCCTACTACAGTAGCAAGAGTTGCATTCTCAGTGATGCTCATCGTATCGACCAGCAATGCACTCAAATCGGGCACGTCAAGTACCTGCACCACAAGCGTATCGTATGCGATGCTTCCTGTTTGATCTTGCACTTTTACCGCCAAATGATAGTAGCTCTGTGCTTCGTAATTGAGTTCGACCGCAGTTAACAAGTTAGCTCCTTGAATTGTGAAGGATGCATAATCGGTCGACGGAAGCATCGAAGGCATGAACGTGAATATGTGCGCATCGCCCACACTCGGATCATCGGCTTGCAACTGACCAACCAACGTTGCAACAAACTCATTTTCATTAACAGACAATGTATCAACCAATAAACCTTGAGGAGGAATATTGGTGTTTACCACCGGCAACACAAAGGCACTGTCGAACACACAACCTCCGGCAGAAACTCCCGAGAGGTGCACCCGAAAGGTGTCTTGCGTAATGAAATCAACATTCTGGTTGATAACCAAGCCCGCAGGTGTAATGCTAAATGACCCATTATCCGGCCCTTGTGCATCATTTACAAACGAAAATGTACCCGGTACAGTTTGGCCCAGCTCATTCAACAATGTAGGTTGCGAAATTGCCGTGCCGGCCGTGGTATAATCGAAGAGCGATGTATTGGGTAAATTCAACGATTCAAGCAGGTACTCGGTTTTGAAGGCATAGGGTTGCACATCATTTCCAACGATTTGCCCTTCGTTAAATGTAATTCCAACAGGACAATCCACAATCGTATTCGATGTTGCATTGTACATTTTAAAAGTTACCGCCGAGCCTTGCGCTACATTGCTGTAAATGGTCAAAAACGCAAAGTTACTGCCATTGACTGGTGTATTAAATGATGCGTACCCCCGGCATTCGCCATTTACAAAGGCTCCTACTTTATTGGCCGGATTGGCCGAAAGCAGGCAGTTGAAATACCCTTTCCCGGTAACAGTCATTGTGTACTGGAAATCGGCCGGATTTATCTGCCAATTCGGTTGACTGTAGAGCTGAACAGCAACGAGTGCTAGGGCTATCAGCAAGCCCGATTTCAATTTCATAGCGTTACGTTTCATCGTTGCTCTTAGTTTACTTTAATCAGTTTCTTCGTCAATTGTTTGCTGTTGGTCTTGAATACCAGCATGTAGCTTCCGGCATTAACCTGAGCCGCTGAAAAGTCGAGCACCATGTTGTTACTACCCTCACCCAGTGCCGATGTACGCGATATGATTTCGCGACCGGTAATGTCGTACAGGCCAATAAAGGCTTCATCGTCGCCCGCTTCGGCAGTGTAGGTAATGTTAATCTGCTGGCCGAAAGCTGTAGGATATACACTAAACTGATCTGCCGGTGTGCCGTCTTCGCTTAAGCAAACACGCGAAGTTAAGTCGAGCATTTCGGGCGCATCGATGTTACCACGCAAGGCATTGCTCTCGAAAGCAAGTTGTTTCACTTCGTCGTATTTTTCGCCGGTGCTGCGGTTTACAAAGTATAGCGACAAGTTCATTCCCGACTCACCATTAATGGTAAGGAAGGCGTAATTGCTGGCCGATACGTCTTGCAGCGCAGCTACACCGCGTGCAATACCGTTTTCATCCAATGCAACAACCGCTAAATCGTTTGCATCGTAGCCGTTTTCGCACACATCGTTCGGCGCCAAAATAACGTTCATGTTTGAAGCAAATTCGCCGTAGTTCACTTTGTACTGGCTCAAGTAGAAATCCTTTGGATTCGCAACATTGCCTTTAAAGCGGCCCGCATAAGGGAATGTGAAACTTGTGTTCTGATTCGATTTGTACATGTAGCCAGTGCCTGGTACCAGCGTTTGCAGCGAACCTTGCCAGCCGAGCGCTTCGTTTACATAGTATGCAAATTGAGAGCGGCCTTTGATCTGATCGCCCGGCAATGGGTTTAAATTACCCAGAGCCTGCGCTATGCCTTGGTTACGCAGCGAAATAAAGCCTATCCAGTTCCAGCCCGTAACCAGGTTAATGGTGCGCGTGGTTGGATCGAGAATATCGCCTTGAAGCATCAGCGTATCGTTGGTAGTGCTGTAAAACTTGTAGAGGTTCTTCGGCATAATTCCTTCTGTTTCGAGCGGACCTACCCAGCCCGAAGTGCTCGATTGCTGCGCGAAGGATGTTTGTCCGTTCACCTGATTTCCGCTCTGGGTATTCAAGTTCGAGAACAACAGATCGAAGTTGGTACTATCTGAATTTTGGAGGTAATACCCCAACCAGTTCCAGCCTGCATTTAGAGCCAATGGCTCCTCGATTTCGAAATCGGTAGCAAAAAGTTGCGGTGCCTGCGGCGTACCAATGAGTTGATTGGCCGAGAATACAATATCCGAAGGACTCACATTGCTGTAAAGCGTTCCGGTGCTTGCATCCCAGATTTTAAACTGCAACGTTTCGCCTGAGGTTGTGTTCGAATACACATCCAGATTCACCAAATAGCGATCTAAGCTCGAATTGTAGGCAAGGTTGTTAGAACCGCGTACCTGATTGCCCACGTAGGCCACCAGAATATCTTCGGTATCGGTTGATGGAATATTGCCAATCTCAAGAGTTCCGATAATGCCCATCGAATTCTGGAACGCAGCCGCATTTACTGTAAAATCGGGAGCTGTTTCGCGAACCTTCAGGTTAAGCGTCAGTTTTTCGGGGTAGTTGAAATCGGTAAGCAACTGAACATCTTGTGCGTAATCGCCAATGTTCACCAATGGATCTATCGTAAACGTTACAGGCAATGAAGCATTAGCCGGCACAATGCCCGAGCTTGGCGAAGCACTTAACCAGGTTGGCATGTTTTGCAACGTAAACGATTTGGCCGCACCACCTTGATTGAGAATCGTAGAGCTAAAGTTTACACTCTCGCCTACTGCTTTCTCGATGTTGAAATTATCGTCTTGCCAGATTACCTGATTTTTATTGATGTACGCAATCCAGGTAGCAGGCGATGCCATGGTATTGCCGCGTAGGTCTTTTACGCCTTTCACGGTAATATCGATGGTTACGTTTTCTAAGCGCTCGGGATCAGATGTTGGCGTAATAATAATCTTATCGTTGTTTACCGAATAGGTAAACGATACTTGTTCAATTGGGCGCTGAATTTTGATGGTGGGTGTTTCGGAAACAAGTGTTGTTCCGTTTGCCTCCAACGTATGCAAGGTTGGCTGAATTTGCTCGCTAAAGCCCGGGGTTAAAATGGCCGGTCCGGCTGGATCCTGCACATAGCTCTCAAAAGGCAAGTAAACCAATAAGCCCGGCTCGTTGCCTTGCATGCGGTTGAGGCGGTCGCGTTTTACCTGTTCCAGCTTACGGTTGGTATTCCAGAAACGGAATTCGTCGATTTCGCCACTGAAATACGCCGTCTCAAGTGGACCGGTAAGGCCAGCATATACGTGCGCACCAAGGTGCATGCTCACTCCGGCAAATTGCTGGAATGCTGTTGCAGGAATGCTGTTTTTCGGATTGCCATCTACGATAGCCGAAATGTTCGCATCGCGGTTCATTACAACGGCCAGATGATGCCATTGGCCATCGAAGTAATTTTCGTTCGAAATCAAGAAATCAATTCCATCATTCAGAAAATGCAGTTTACCCGCATTGTCTTTCTGAAGCACCCACGAGGTAAGCGAATCAGACAGCGTGCTGCTGCCGCTTCCGTTCGAGAACAACACCTCTGGATTTGCACCCGATCCACGGAACCACAATTCGAAGGTAAAATTCATCTCCTTGGTTATAGAGACATCGTTCACCTGATTGATCTTGATTTTGTTGCTTGTTCCGTTAAACGATGCAGCAGCTCCACTTGGATCAACATCCCATGCAGCTTCATGAATCACCGCATCGCGATTACGCACATGGTCTTTGGCAAAAGTACCTTCTACCTCATCCATGCGCCAGTTGTAAAGCAAGCCGGCTTCCGAACCACTTAAAATGGTATTGTTTGTTGAGCTAAATTCAGAAAGGTTTAGGGCTTTATCCCATATACGCAATTCCTGCATATTACCGTGGAATGCGTTTGGCGTGCCGAAATCTTGCTTACCAATAATCAAACGGTTGTTGCCTGTATACTGCGAAAGAATGCTATTGTCGCCTGTATTTATTTCTGTTGCAGTGGTTACTGCATCCGACAAATACATATCGGCAGTTTCGTTCTCTGCATCATAGCTCAACGCTATGTTATGCCACTCGGTATCGTTAAAGGTTTGTGTTGAGGCTACTTCCTGATCGTTGATGCGGAACACCAACTGATTGGCGGCATTAAAGCCCAGATATACCTGGCTGGCGGCCGACTGACCCTGCGAAAGCAAGGCTTCATCAACACCTGCTTCGGCGCGCTTTACCGCCATTTGCAAGGTAAAATCGCGGTTGCTCAAATTGGCGCCGACCGTTACTTCGAGGTAATCATCTACACCGTCGAACAAGAGACTTGCCGATGGCCTAATAGATGTATTATTAAGCACACCGCGCAAATCGAAGTTCTGCACCGTTAAGGAGCCCAAATCGATGGGTTCGTTAAACTGGATGCTGATATCGTCTTCGGGACTTAAGATACCATCGGCAGGCGAAGGTGTACCAAATGGATGTGGATTAATGCGGTCGATAACACCCGAATAAATAGGTGAATTTTTTTCGGACAATAAACATTTTGAACGCGCCCGTAAATCATATGCTCCATCTGTTGGTGGCAATTCCCATAAATACTCCGCATAGTTTGGATTGGTTGGAATAAGGTCAAGTGATGGATCTGTGGTTTCGAGGTAAAAACGTTTAATCGGATTCCAAGCCGATGAACTTGCCGGCTTATACTCTAAGATCAATTCCTCAAGATCGAAATAATTGATATTGTACCCAGAGATCCTGGTGGTAAGTATATTGTTGTTTGAATTGTTGGCCACCCAGCTTAATTCAGGGCTAATCAATTCAACATCGGTACATGAGGGAATAAAGTGCGCAGAAATGTAAATAGAATCCTGCAAGTCGCTGTTGTAGTTTACTCCACCATCGAACTGGCAAGGAGGATACACAATAAAGAGTAGACTGTCGTAATTGTAAACAGCTCCTGGTCCTTTTTCGATTGTTAGCACTTTATTCAGTTGGGTTCCGGCAGGCATAATCACATTCGTGAAAGGAAAGCCATCAATACGGGCTATGGCGCCGTAAGGATTA
>JBKCHQ010000051.1:0-18204 GCA_046302715.1 Bacteroidia bacterium
ACGCCCAATATTGAAGGTGCAATCGGTTTGATGGCGGCGATTGGCTACTGGAACGACCTGGATCATTCAGCACTTGCCAATCATGAGCAGATGCTATTGGAAACTGCCACACAAAAGCTGGAAGCTATTCCCGGCTTGCGCATCATTGGAACAGCTCCTAAAAAAGTCCCCGTTATTTCTTTTTTGATTGATAGGCTGCATCCTTACGATGTCGGCTTCATCCTCGATAAACAAGGTATTGCCGTAAGAACTGGTCACCACTGTGCCCAGCCGCTGATGGAGCGCTATGGCATTCCTGGAACCATCCGCGCCTCCTTCGCGTTTTACAACATTGTTGAAGAAATCGATCGTCTTGTTCACGCTGTTGAACGCGCCAGAACTATGTTAGCATGACCTTACGCGAGAAAGAAGCCGAGATTGAAGAAGAGTTCAGCCTGTACGACGACTGGACCGACAAATACGAGTACATTATTGAGCTTGGCCGAACATTGCCTGCATTTGATGCTGGTTTTCGTAACGAGGACCATCTGATTAAAGGCTGTCAGAGCCAGGTGTGGCTGCAGGCTTCGTATGATGGAAACTTGCTGCATTTCAATGCCGACAGCGATGCGCAGATTCCGAAAGGCATCGTTGCCTTGTTGCTGCGCGTGTTGAACAACGAACGGCCCGAAACCGTGGTGGAGGCCGATTTAGCCTTCCTCGACCGCATTGGATTGAAAGAGCATCTTTCGCCCACACGCGCCAACGGATTGGTGTCGATGATTAAACAAATGAAATTTTACGCACTCTCCTATTTACCAAAAGATGGAAAAGAGCATTGAAACCCTTGAGCGGGATGTAATTGATATGATTCGTACCTGCTACGATCCCGAAATTCCGGTGAATATTTACGAACTGGGCTTGATATACGGCGTTACCATTAACGAAGAACGCGACGTGCATGTATTGATGACCTTGACCTCGCCGTCGTGCCCGGTAGCCGAAACGTTACCGCCCGATGTGGAGCAGAAAATTGCCGGGGTTGAAGGGGTGAAATCGGCCAAAGTGGAAATTACCTTCGAACCACCCTGGGAGCAAAGCATGATGAGCGAAGAAGCCAAACTCGAACTAGGATTTTTGTAAAAAATGATGGATGAACTCGTAAATAAAGTTGCACAAAGCGGATTGCTTACGGTTGATTTGGAAGATTATTATCCGAAAGGCAAGCGTGTGCAAATTGATTTAGCGCCACAGCTTTTTATGGGTCAGATTCTGAAGGAAAAGGATTTCAGGCTATGGATTAAAGAAGAAGATTGGTCGGTTTACCAGGATGCCTATGTTGCAGTGCACTGTTCGGCCGATGCGATAATTCCGGTATGGGCCTACATGCTTGTAGCATCCGCATTAAAGCCCTTTGCTAGAAAGGTAGTGATGGGCAATCTGGTTAATTTAGAAACCGAAGTTTATGCCGGCATTATTCAGCAGATGGATATTTCGGAGTTTGAAGCCAAGCGGGTAATTATAAAGGGCTGTGGTAATTTGCCGGTTCCCGAAGCAGCCTATGTGATGATTGCCGAAAAGCTATTACCGGTTGTGCAGAGCTTGATGTATGGCGAGGCTTGTTCGACCGTGCCCTTGTTTAAGCGGTAGCGCGTGACGAAATACGAATTACGTATTAGGAATTACTTTAACACGCTGAAGATACATAATTCCTGCAATCCCAATACCGGCAGAAAAAATCACCCACAGGACACTTCCTTCCCCAGTGCCCCAATCGTCGGGCGATTCGCCAATCATCCCATGTTGGAATGCAAAATAAGCAATTACTGCACCTGCATTATTGGTAAAATGCACAGCAATGGCATACCAAAGCGAACCGGTATAATAAAAAACATAACCCAACAGCGCTCCCAAAAATAAACGGGGGAAAAATCCGAAAAACTGAAAATGGATAAAACTGAAAATAAAGGCTGTAATCCAAATGCCGGCATGTATTCCGTAACGCTGTCCAAACAAATTTTGGATAATCCCTCTAAACAACAATTCCTCGCCCATTGCCGGAATTAATGCCACTACAATCATTGTCACCAATAAGCTCTGAATGTCAGGCATGGTGAGAAGATTTTCAATCATTGCGGCGGCAGCATCTTCTTTGGCACGCATCGCTTGATACAATTCTTCCAAAGCGCCGCCCCATTCCAAACTGTTGTTCCATGCACTCATCACATTTATCCAAGGCAATTGAAGCAGCGTGTATATTGCCAATAATAGCAGTAAGAGAATTTTGGGTTTATTATCGGTCTGTAAAAATTCGGCTGTAGGCCGCCCCAAAAAATGCGGAAACGTTATTGAGGGTAAAATAAAAAGTCCGACGGCTCCAGCGGCTTGGTTGAGGCGTATAAAATTAATGCCCTCAATACCGTATTCGGTATAGTGCTCTAGTGCGTCAAATGGCAACGACCATATGGCCATGCCCGCTACCAGCCCAATAAAACTTAGCAATGATGCCGACACAAAGCAAATCAGTAATAGGAAAAATAGCTTTGCAGAAAGTGTCCAACTTTGTATCAAACCATAGGTTTTCATAGGGGAGCAATATGCCCGCAAAGATGCAAAAACGGCATGAGCTTAAATACCTATCTTTGCGCAAAATTAGATGGCACGTATAGGTTCGATAGAATTGGGGAGTTTTCCTTTGTTGCTCGCTCCCATGGAGGATGTAAGCGATCCGCCCTTTCGCCTGGTATGCAAGCAACACGGTGCCGATATGATGTACACCGAATTTGTTTCGTCTGAAGGTCTTATACGTGATGCGGCCAAAAGCAAAAAAAAGCTTGATATCTTCGAATATGAGCGCCCCATTGGCATCCAACTTTTTGGCAGTGATATCGAATCGATGCGCGAAGCGGCCGAAATTGCTGCAGCCGCACAACCCGATTTAATTGACATTAACTACGGTTGCCCGGTTAAAAATGTAGCCTGCAAAGGGGCAGGCGCGGCTTTATTGCAAGACATTCCCAAAATGGTAAAAATGACGGAGGCCATCGTTAAATGTACCTCATTGCCGGTTACCGTTAAAACCCGATTAGGTTGGGACGACAGCACCAAAAACATTGAAGAGGTGGCCGAGCGCTTGCAGGATATTGGTATTCAGGCGCTGACCATTCACGGCCGCACGCGTGCGCAATTGTATAAGGGCCCAGCTGATTGGCGACTTATTGGTGAGGTTAAAAACAACCCACGAGTTCGCATACCAATTTTTGGAAACGGCGATGTAGATTCGCCCGAAAAGGCAGTAGAAATGCGTAATACCTATGGGGTGGACGGGGTAATGATTGGCAGGGCCAGTATTGGATATCCCTGGATTTTTAATGAAATAAAACACTTTATGGAAACGGGCCAACATCTTCCTGCTCCCGATTTGTTGGAGCGCATTCGCGTGTGCACAACGCATCTCGATGCATCTATAAAATGGAAGGGTCATAATTTGGGCATTATTGAGATGCGGCGCCATTACACCAATTATTTTAAAGGGCTGCCTCATTTTAAGGAATACCGACTTAAACTGGTTACGCTCAATCAGTACGATGCCATTCGAGAGGTGTTAGACGAAATAGGCAGTAATTTTTCTGAACTCAATTTAAGCGCATAGGCCATGTTTCAAAATCAACCCACCAAAACAGAATTGAGTACATTGGGCGAATTTGGCCTTATTGGTCAGCTTACCCGCAACATTACGCCTAAAAATCCCGAAACTGTTTTGGGTATTGGCGACGATGCCGCGGTGATACATCATTCGGATAAGGAGGAATTGCTCATCAGTACCGATATGCTGCTCGAAGGAATTCATTTTGATTTAACTTATGTGCCCCTAAATCACCTAGGCTATAAAGCAGCGGTGGTTAACTTTTCCGATATCTACGCCATGAATGGCTATCCAAAGCAATTGCTGGTGTCGTTAGCTTGTTCCAACCGTTTTCCGGTTGAGGCGCTCGATGATATTTATCTGGGGTTACAAAAAGCCTGTGCCGAGTATGGAGTTGATTTAGTTGGCGGTGATACGGCTTCTTCTAAAGCTGGACTGGTACTTTCGCTAACAGCTGTTGGCACGGTTAAGAAAGGTAATTATGTTACCCGAAAAGGGGCAAAAAAGGGCGATCTACTAGTAGTATCGGGCGATTTGGGAGGAGCCTACATGGGGCTTCAACTACTGGAGCGCGAAAAATCGGTATTTATGGAGCATCCCGGAGCCCAACCTGATCTGGAAGGATTTGATTACATCCTCGAACGGCAGCTAAAGCCCGAACCCCGAAGAGATGTGATTGAGTACCTCGATGAATTGGGAGTTGTTCCCACGGCCATGATTGATGTTTCAGACGGACTTTCATCCGAAATACTACATATTTGCGGTCAAAGTCAGGTGGGCTGCAGGTTGTATGAAGATAAAATCCCAATTGATCCGCAAACCTATTCCACCGCACGTGAATTTGAGCTCGACCCAACGGTGTGTGCGCTTTCGGGAGGGGAAGACTATGAATTGCTGTTTACCATTAGGCAGGACGATTATGATAAGATTAAGGGAAGTCCGCTTTTAACCATCATTGGTTACATGACTGAGGCAGATGAGGGCGCTCAACTTATTGACAAAAGTGGCGGTTTGCACACCCTAACGGCTCAGGGCTGGAACAGTTTTACGGCATGAGCCAATTAGTCCCGAATCAAGTTTTTAACCCAATCGTATAGGTTAATCACTTCGGTTTCAACGGGAGCATCATGATGAAGCTGAAGCCAATGCTGTGCTTCCTTTTCAATATTAAGCGATAGTTGTCCGTCTTTTTTCGCCAGTTGCAACATTATGTTTAGGAATCCGCGTATTCGGGTGCCATTTTCCGCACTTATTTCTTTTGCAAAATCTTTTTGCATATTGCGGCAGTTGGTCGCAATCGCATCCCATTCATCGAGTTTTGCCTTTAAAATGAGGTCGGATACAGCAATTTTTAATCGAAAATAGGGATCGGCCAGATGAAATGCCGAATGGAACGGAATCCTGCTCATGAGTTTAGCCGCACGTTTGTAGGTTCCTGTTTCATAAAGACAGAGTGCCAGATTTACATGTACCACCAAGCTGTAAATCGGATGTTTTTCGAGCGAGGGGTGTTGAATGGTGGCCTCCAGTAGCGAAACAGCCTCGGGTAAATTGATTACCGTATTGGCATAAACCATGGCGCTGTTATAGAAGATAAAATATTTTTCTGCCAACATTCCCTCAAACTGGTCGATTACTTTTTTTAATTCCTTGGCCGTATTAAGCGATTCTTGAACTTTCCCTGCCTTAAAAAGCGAATTGGTCCACCAGGTATAAAGCTTGCATTTAACCTCATGATTTTGCTTGTTAAACAAATGCATCTTTTCGGCCTCGGCAAGCTGGCTGCCCAAATAATCGGCCAAAGCGGCGTATGCGTGCTGTTCCAAAAGTAATTGGCTTACACCTTCGATCATTCGCAGTCTAAATCCTGGATCGGAATAATAAAAACTGTCGTTTCGATAGCGTTCTAATATTTGTTTGAGATGTTTGCTCGACGCTTCTGATTTTCGTCCAGTTTGCTGCGACATGGCCAGTTTATGCCCTAAAAGAATGAGCACCTCGTCGAGCTCCTGTATGGCAATTATTTTCTTTCGGTTTTGAATGCTTTCATTGATAATGGCTTCGGGATTTTTGTCGGGAATTTCGGAGCACAGATGCAGTAATTCTGTGAGGATAAGGTTAAGGAATTCGGGTTCATTTTGAGTACGAGCTTTGATGGCGGCCCTTTGAAAGTAATCCCAGGCAATGTCGAAGCTGCGGCGCTGTTTAAAAGCGATGCCCAGATTAAAAAGTTGTAAAGTAGAAACGGCGCTTTGTGAAAATACGAAATCGCTTGCGGCACGATCGAGATAATCGCGCAATCTTTTCTTTAATTGATAACAGGTGTTTTCGCTGGGTTTGCCCGGAAGTAAGGCCGAAAGCTCTCTGGCCGATAAGTTGTTGTTGGGGTGTGAGCGAATCACATCAAACAATTGAAGCACCTTACGTTCATGCTTAAGTTGGATGCGGCTCATAAATAATTTAAATGAGCGAACTTCCTGTTTCGTCATACCGATAATTATACCCTCAATTTTTGACATTGAACCTGTAAGATATTTGATGCAAATTAATGCAAATGCATTTAAAGGATTGTATTATATTTGAATATGTTTAGAAAGAAATTAACGCTTTTATCGGTATTTATTTGTTTATACGTTTCGGGAATAGCACAGAGTGTTGTTAACGTAACATCTGTGCAAGGTTTCCCCGACGTTTTAATAATAGGTCAGTCATATGATCTTGTGATAGGATTAAGTTATGAGTCTGGTAATCAACCCATATTTTATGAGGATAATTTAAGGATAAAGTACCTTACCGACAAAATGGTAGAAAATGGGTTAGATGCTGCTAATATGGGTGGCCCTCTTGATGTAAGTATCCAATTGGGCGAAACATTAGAGATAGAAATATGGGATTTTGATGTGGTAGAAGAGCAGTTTAGGGTAGGAGGGAATATTGTAGTGATTTGGCCTTCATATAACGGGAATGTTCCAGCAGATAGTTTAACGCTTGAGCTTCAGGCAACGGAATCACAAGGGATAGCAGGGCTGGAAAAGATTTTGCCTCAGATGCAGAACTTTTGGTTGCGATCTGAAATTGAAAAAGCGGCGTTCGAAGAATTATGCATCAAAAATGCCTGGATTAGCGATGCTATGGGGAAAGTGGTTTTGTCTATATCAGCTGATCAGCGATGGGATAGCAGATTGTGGACTTCAGGTATTTACTACCTTTCATTTGCCGATCAACAAGGCCGCGTATTTACATACAAGGCTTTTAAGCCCTAGAGCTTTTTGATTTTTCGGCTTTTATTTGTTTTTTGGATTCAAATATGCATCTGAATATTATACTGAATCTGTAAGATTTTTTAAAAGTGGTTTGGCGGTTTAAGATTGGGCGGCGTAATTTTATATTGCTAAAATTATTTTGCCCAGTAGCATAACGATATATAGCGCAAACCAACATAATTCAGGCACCTCCGGCTCTCAAACCGGAGGTTTCTTTTTTTAGTATCTTCATCCCCATAATTATAATACCATACTTTATGCATCTAACGTATTTTGGTCATTCGTGCTTTTTGGCAGACGTTGGTGGGTTGTCAATTTTATTTGATCCTTTCATTCGACCAAATCCACTTGCATCGCATGTTAAGGTGGATTCAATCCGACCTGATATTATTGCAATAAGTCACGCGCACGGCGACCATATTGCCGATGCAGAAGAAATTGCCAGAGAAAGTGGTGCGAAACTCTTGTCTAATTATGAAATTACCTCCTGGTTCAACCAAAAAGGCATAGAAAATACTGTGGGCATGAATACTGGAGGCAGGTTCAAATCTACAGATGTTGCCATAACTCTAACTCAGGCGCTGCATTCAAGCTCATTTCCCGACGGCAGCTATGGAGGAAATCCCAATGGCTTTATGGTGAAGATGGGGCAACATTCCTTTTATTATGCGGGCGATACCGATATTTTTGGAGATATGGCGCTCATAGCACGCCTACATGCACCACAATTTGCCATTTTACCCATTGGCGATCATTTTACCATGGGAATAGCATCGGCCTGCGAAGCTGCAAAATTATTGGGGGTAAAAAGGGTTATTGGTATGCATTACAATACATTTCCGCCAATTGCTATTGACGAAGATGAGGCTAAAGCACATTTTATAAACCAGGGTGTCGAACTTTTACTCCTCCCCATTGGGAATAAAGTAGAGATGGCTTAATGAGTCAAATGGAGTTCTAAAAATCGTTTTACTGCCGCCGCGCAGGCCTCAGGCTCCTCTATAAAACTCATGTGTGCGGAGTGGTCCGAAATTACTATTTTAGAATGAGGCAAAGTGGCAGCAATCATTGTGTAATGTTCCTTATTAATAAGGCCGTCGAATTTGCCGGCATAAAAAAGTATGGGAATACGTGTCACATTTAGTGCTTCAGAATAGTCTTTGCGATCACGCATTACTTCAACGGCTCTAACGATGCCTTCCACATCATGATTTGCCGCCTGCGCAATCAAATGTGCAATTTTTTCTTCATCCTTAATATGAAATAATGTGGGGATAAACGATTGATAAAAACGCCGGGCGTTATTTTGTATTAGCGACAGGGTGCGAAGGCGTTGTGCTTTGCGCTCTACGCTATCGGCCAATGCAGTAGAGTTTATCAAAACAAGCGCTGTTATCGATTGCGGATATACCTTTGCTAAGGCCAGCGCCGCATATCCGCCCATCGAATGCCCTAAAACTGCAAAAGTCTGAATGCCTAATTCGTGCATTACTTGTTTTACTTGGTGGGCGAAATCTTCGAATCCTTCACCGTCCGAAAAAGGCTGCGCTGCGCCATGGCCAGGCATGTCAAAAAATACTAATGTGTAGTGACGTGCCAATTCTTCCGAAAAATCACCCCATACATGTTTATCAAACAAAAATCCATGCAATAGCACTAAGGCATTTTTCCCGTTTCCAGTAACCCGAACATTCAAATTATTCAAGGCCTTCATACCAGTCAATCAATGAATAAATAAATATTGTTAATGTCTAGCATACGTTCTATTTATATTTTTTTTCAAAGATGCTTGTGCCTATGCGTGGTGTTTTCGTTCTTTGCGTCCCGAAAATAATCTGATTTTCACGAAATAACCTCATTTTAATCAACATGAATAAAATCAAAGTAGCACATCCGGTTGTTGAGCTTGACGGCGACGAAATGACCCGCATCATCTGGAAATTCATCAAAGATAAATTGATCCTTCCGTATCTCGATCTTGATATTAAATACTTCGATCTGGGCATGGAGCACCGCGATGCCACCAATGACCAGGTGACGATAGATGCTGCCGAGGCCATTCGTACCTATAATGTAGGGATTAAATGCGCTACCATTACTCCCGACGAGGCGCGTGTTAAGGAATTTAACCTAAAGCAAATGTGGAAAAGCCCCAATGGTACCATTCGTAATATCTTGGACGGTACTGTTTTTCGTGAACCCATCGTGTGCAATAATGTGCCACGACTTGTCCCCAACTGGACTGCCCCCATCTGCATTGGTCGCCACGCCTTTGGCGATCAATACCGTGCTACCGATTTTATTACCAAAGGAAAAGGCAAACTCACCATCACCTTCGAGGGCGAAGACGGACAAATTATTTCACATGAGGTGTATAACTTTAAAGGGGATGGCGTTGCACTGGCTATGTACAATACCGATGAATCGATTCGAGGCTTCGCACGTGCATGTTTTAACCAGGCCATCAGTAAAAAGTGGCCGCTTTACTTGAGCACGAAAAACACGATTCTAAAGAAGTACGACGGCCGTTTTAAAGATATTTTTCAGGAAATCTATGAAAATGAGTTTAAAGCAGTCATGGATGGGCTCGGTATCACATACGAACACAGGCTTATTGATGATATGGTGGCTTCTGCTTTAAAATGGAACGGCAATTTTGTGTGGGCTTGTAAAAACTACGACGGCGATGTTCAAAGCGATACCGTGGCACAAGGATTTGGTTCACTTGGTTTGATGACCTCCGTTTTGGTAACGCCCGATGGCAAAACTATGGAAGCTGAGGCCGCTCACGGTACTGTAACCCGCCATTATCGCATGCACCAGCAAGGTAAGAAAACATCCACCAATCCCATTGCGTCTATTTTTGCCTGGACGCGTGGCCTGGAACATCGCGGTCGCCTCGATAACAATACCGAGCTTGTAAACTTTTGTCATACCCTCGAAAAAGTGTGTGTTGATGTGGTTGAGAGCGGGAAAATGACCAAAGATTTAGCGGTGTGTATATACGGGGATAAGCTTACTGAGGGCCAATATCTGTACACAGAAGATTTTTTGGAAGCGATTAATATGGAACTTAAATCGCGCCTTTCATAATTTTATCATTAAGATTAAAGGCCGCTGTTGAGTATTCGATAGCGGCTTTTTTATTTTAAACCAAATTGCGCAATAGAATTGCGCAATTTGCCGCAAGTTCCGAATGAATCCATGATTCGTCGGGATTAACCCAGATGCATCCTGCAAATCCAGCGCCCTAAGGATTAGTTCATTTCATTTCTAACGCTTTATCTGGGTTTAAAATACAGCATATTTCCATCCATTGATAATTGTCATTGGAGGCGCATGAAGGTTTTTTGAACTTCGTGTAAAGCAATGTCGACAAGCCGTTTAGGACGAAGCGTCGATTATTTAGCTCGATTTTCAAAACCTTTAATTACCAGCGTCTTATGATACGATTTGCCCATTATTCCCTTTGTTGTTTGTTGTTGCCTTTATGCAATGCAATTGCACAGAATGCTACATTATTGAAGGACATTCTGCCGGGTGAGAGCGGCTCCAACCCTTCAAGAATGAACGTGCTCAACGGCAAGACCATCTTTTCGGCTCGAAACAGCGAATTTAACTATGCCCTTTGGAGTACCGACGGAACCGAAGCCGGAACCGTAATGCTTGCCGAAATTAATGTCGATACGTTGCTGGGCTCAACGATTGGCCCCATGGTATACTTCAACCAGTGTCTCTATTTTGCTGCCAACGATGGCATTCACGGCTCCGAACTTTGGAAAACCGATGGAACGCCCGAAGGCACAAAGTTGGTAGCTGATATTCAAACGGGTGCCTACAGCAGCTTTCCGGGTGATCTTACTGTGTTTAAAAATCAGCTTTTTTTCAGGGCCTATTCCGATGAGTTTGGATTCGAATTATGGAAAACTGGCGGGGAATCGGGCAACACCCAATTGGTGGCTGATATGGCCGAGGGTACACTTTCCTTTTTTCCACTATATTTCTATGCCACCGATGACTACCTTTATTTTACACGGTCAAACAACGAAGGGGTATATTGCACCGATGGTACCGCTGACGGAACCGTTGCACTGTCGCTGGATGTATTGGTAGGCGTGCTGGATGATGCTTATTTCTGCGTCTATCGAGATATGATTTATTTTAGAGGAAAAGATCCCATTGGGCCTGATTTTAAAGGCGTTCAACTTTGGCGTATTAATGGATTTGATGTAGAGCGTGTTACGGAATGGGTGAGTCCGCAAACCGATTTTAATCCGACGTATTTAACAGCAACCGACGAATACCTGTATTTTGTTGCCGAGAAGTACCCTTTTGGACGCGAGTTATGGGCATGCAATGAAAGCGGTGCATTCATGGTAACCGACATTAATCCTGTGGGCGATGCAGAAATAGCCCCCATTTTAACAGCGTATCAAAATCGCCTTTTCTTTTCGGCCTATTCCGTTGCGCATGGTATCGAACCCTGGGTTTCTGATGGTTCGCCCTCGGGCACGCAGATACTTTTGGATATTTGTCCGGGCAGTGCGGGCTCTTATCCGGTTTCGCCAAAATTGACGAACGATATGTTGTTTTTTACTGCCGATAATGGTATGGGTGATCAAATTTGGAAATGGAGTGAGATCAACAGCACACCTCAACTGTTTTCCAACCTTAACGATGGAGCCGCAAACAGTGCGGAAATGGTATATATGAATGGATACTACATTTTTACTGGAAGCAACGATGAGTGTGGCTTAGAGCCTTGGATAATCGAAATGCCCTCTCTCGTTCAGGAGTTTAATCCGTACAACTTTGACGATGTAAGACTGTGGCCCAATCCGGCTGATGAATACGTTCAGGTTGATTTTAATAGTAAAGTAGGTAAATCGTACGAATTCAGTATGGTTGATCTTCAGGGAAATGTGGTTTTTCGCTGCAAGTTTAAAGATCAGCGCGTGTTTCCTGTTAATACACTTGATATCGAACCCGGCGAATACATCATCCAAATTCAGAACCGCGAATATGTTAAGGCCGGCCGTATTTTAATCAAATAATACCGGGCATAATGAAACATTTTTTATCATTTTTACTGCTGCTTTTATTTGTTGGGTGCATTAATGCACAGATTCCGAATGCAGGTTTCGAAAATTGGATCAACCAAGGCAATTATTTAAATCCACAAGGCTGGTGGTCGGCCAACGACTTGGTGAATTCAGGAGAGGTATATCCTGTAAGCCGTTCCGACGATCATTATCCCCCTAGTATTGGCCAATATTCGATGCGTTTACAAAACAATATCGCATTTCAGCCCGCTTATACGGCTTGGGGCATTTCCTGGACCGGCGACTTATCTGGAAACGATAATCCCGCATTTGAAATCACAGGTCATCCCAATAAATTATTCGGTTATTATAAGTTTTTACCCGAAAATGGAGACACCTTCGAAATTCATATACGACTTTATATGAACGGGATAGATGTGGGTGGCGGCCAATTTAAATCTGCCGATGCAAAAACCGATTGGACTCCGTTCGAAATTGACTTTAGCGATTATACGGCTGCCGACAGTGCACGCATCATGATGTTGGCCTGCTATTCGAACGATGCGCCACTCCCACAAGGCAATTCCACCGCATTTATCGATAATTTAAGCTTCGACAGCCTTATTGTTAATTCCACAGATGCTCTGACAACGGCGCACGATATCAAGATTTGGCCAAACCCTGTAGATCAATTTCTTGATTTTAATCTACCCAATTTGAATGTAGTTAATGATGTTTTTATTTATAGCATCGACGGAACATTGTGCTTAGTTAAAAATACTACATCTTTAAAAGAAAGTATTGAGGTTTCATCCTTGCCACAAGGTATTTACTGTGTGGTTTTTTCAGGGGGCAATACAAGGCATGCGGCACGATTTATAAAGCGATAGCGGTTTTAGAATTTTGGGTTACAGGCTTGATTAGAGACAGGATAAAATCTTTGATTATGATTTATCCAATTTGGGTAATATGTAATGTGGTTTTAGGGAATTTTCGATTATCGGCAATAATTTCCTGTAGTGCTACCCTTTGAAATGCATGAGCCCAATATTCAGGCTTCAGGCTAAACCCTCAACACTGATTTTTTCACATCTACTGTGAATAAAAGTAATTGGATATTGATTTTGAATTTTTTAGGAATCCTATCCCCCCTGCCCAACGCGAAGCTACCCCCTAAAAATCATTAAGCCGTTAAAAAACGTTTAAAACGGGAAATCCAACTATTGATTTTCCGCTTAAATGCTCATTGATTCAGGCACACACATGTTGAATAGAATTAATATTTCGAAAATCCTGACATTTTGGGCAGCGGATCCTCATTTTACCAATGGCCCAATGTTTTACGAGGCTTATTTTTTGACACCTTTGCGCTCGTAAAGCCTTATGTCGTTTAAATCTGGATTTGTTAATATTATTGGTAAACCCAATGCGGGTAAATCCACCCTCATGAATGCGCTTATCGGCGAGCGCTTATCCATCATCACTCCCAAAGCACAAACCACAAGGCATCGCATTATCGGCATTTTAAACAGGCCCGATGCGCAAATTGTATTTTCCGACACTCCGGGCATTATCCGAAATCCGGCGTACAAGCTTCAGGAGTCAATGAACTCATTTATTGAAGGCTCGTTCGACGATGCCGATGTATTTCTTTATGTGGCGGAGGTAAATGATAAGGCCTTAATTGAAGATGTTCCCGAAAAAGTGCGCGAATCAGGAGTGCCCATCATTTTGGCGCTTAATAAAATTGAACAAAGCAACCAGAAAAATCTGGAGCAAAAAGTGGCTGAATGGAAATCAATTTTACCCGAAGCCGTCGTTATTCCTATAAGTGCCGACCAAAATTTCAACCTCGATCAGGTGTTGAAAAACATTCTTCATTTTTTGCCTGAAGGCAAAGCCTATTTCGAAAGTGATGCGCTTACCGATCGTACCGAACGCTTTTTTGTAACTGAAATTATTCGCGAAAAGATTCTGCTGAATTACCAGAAAGAAATTCCGTATTCCACTGAAGTCGTGGTCGAAGATTTTAAGGAAGAGAGCACCATAAATAAAATTAGAGCCACCATTTATGTGATGCGCGAGTCGCAAAAAGGCATTATTATCGGCCATCAGGGTACTGTTATAAAAAAGGTGTCGACCGAAGCCCGGCTCGACATGGAGAAGTTTTTAGGAAAAAAGGTGTATCTCGAATTACAGGTAAAAGTGATTAAAGATTGGCGCGACAATGAAAAGCAACTTAAAAGGTTCGGATATTTGCATTAACCATGGGAACAATCGTAGCCATAATCGGACGGCCTAATGTAGGCAAGTCAACCCTGTTTAACCGCTTAACCGAGTCGCGCGATGCCATTGTTGACGAGGTGGCCGGCGTAACCCGCGATCGCCATTACGGCAAGGGCGAGTGGAGCGGGCGCGAATTCAGCATCATTGATACAGGCGGCTTTTCGGTGGGTTCCGACGATGTTTTTGAAGAAGAAATTCGCAATCAGGTAAAAATTGCCATGGAAGAAGCCGATGTGCTTCTGTTTGTGGTGGATGTTACCATGGGAATAACCGACCTTGACGAAACCGTTGCCGATTTGGTGCGGCGTTCAAAAAAACCAAGTATGCTGGTGGTAAATAAGGTCGACAACAACGAACGCATTGCCGAAGCATCCGTGTTTTACGGCCTTGGCCTTGGCGAATTGTTCTGTATCTCTTCCATCAATGGATCGGGAACCGGCGAGCTATTGGACGAGCTCATTCGCTTTGTGCCCGAAACTCCCGAAGAATCCGAAGAAGAAAACATTCCCAAAATAGCGGTGGTTGGCCGCCCCAATGTGGGTAAATCGTCGTTTGTAAATGCCCTTTTAGGAAAGGAACGTAACATCGTTACTCCAGTTGCCGGCACCACACGCGACACCATACACACACGCTATAAAGCGTTTGGACACGATTTTTATCTGGTGGATACGGCAGGATTGAGAAAAAAGGGGAAAGTGCACGACGACATCGAGTTTTACTCGGTAATGCGTACCGTTAAGGCTATTGAAAATTGCGACGTTTGCGTGCTCATGCTCGATGCCAAAGATGGTATGGAGGCGCAGGATTTAAATATCTTATGGCTGGCCTTGAAAAATCATCGGGGTGTTGTAATTCTGGTAAATAAATGGGATACCGTTGAAAAGGATACGCACAGCACCAAAAAATTTACCGAAGCCATCCTCAATAAAATCGCCCCGTTCAAGGATGTGCCCATTATTTTCACCTCGGTTACCGAGAAACAACGTTTGCTCAAAGCGGTTGAAACTGCCATTATGGTTTACGAAAACCGTAAACGCAATATCCCTACACGCAAGCTCAACGATGTTCTGTTGCCAATAATTCAGGATAATCCGCCGCCTTCAACTAAAGGAAAATACCTTAAAGTAAAGTATATCACGCAATTAAAATTAGGCTATCCGGCCTTTGTGTTTTTTTGCAACCTCCCGCAATACTTCAAAGACCCGTATAAACGGTTTTTAGAAAATCAATTGCGTAAGCACTTCGATTTTCACGGTGCGCCCATGGCCATTTTCTTTAGGCAAAAGTAAATTCCAACTTAAGGTTTTTTGACCGCCTTATTTCGGTGTAACGCTTAATATGCGTACATTCGTGGCCTAAATTTAATCACGATGAGCACTTTAAGCATTGCAGCTACCGACATTAAACCCGTATTAAAAACGTTAGGCATTGAACCCGAAAACACCGGAGTGTCAACAGGTGTTCAATGGTACGAGGGTTCGGGGAAATGGATTGATTCGTTTTCGCCGGTTGATGGAGCTTTAATTGCCCGCGTGAAATGTGCCGGCGAGTTTGATTATGAAATGGTAATTAAGCAGGCCGAAGAGGCCTTCAAAATATGGCGTACCATGCCTGCCCCAAAACGAGGCGAAATTGTGCGCCAGATGGGCGATGCGTTGCGCGAGAAAAAAGACGCACTTGGACGCCTGGTTTCTTATGAAATGGGCAAAAGTCTGCAGGAAGGCTGGGGCGAGGTGCAGGAAATGATTGACATCTGCGATTTTGCGACTGGACTGTCGCGTCAATTGTATGGACTTACCATGCACAGCGAACGCCCTAACCACCGTATGTACGAACAGTGGCACCCGCTTGGTATTGTAGGCATTATCTCGGCCTTCAATTTTCCGGTGGCCGTTTGGTCGTGGAACTCAATGATTGCATGGGTTTGCGGCGATGTATGTGTGTGGAAACCCTCTTCAAAAACCCCGCTTTGCGCCATCGCTTGCCAAAACATCATTCGCGATGTGCTTAAGGCCAATAATGTGCCCGAAGGTGTTTCGAATCTGGTAATTGGTAATGCTGCCGGCGATTTGCTTAATAACGACAAACGCGTTCCCTTGGTATCGTTCACCGGATCAACCCGCATTGGGCGTCATGTATCAAAAACTGTGGCCGAACGATTTGGAAAAACCATACTCGAGCTGGGTGGCAACAACGCCATTATTGTTACTCCCGATGCCGACCTCAAAATGGTGTTGGTGGGATCGGTGTTTGGTGCCGTAGGTACCGCCGGACAGCGTTGCACCTCAACCCGCCGTTTAATCGTGCACGAAAGCATTTATGCCAAAGTGTGCGAGGTGTTAAAAGGGGCATATTCCCAAATTAAAATTGGAAATCCGCTCGACCAAAACAACCACGTGGGGCCACTTATTGATACCAAGGCTGTTGAAGATTACACAAAAGCCATTGAACGTGCTAAAGCAGAAGGCGGTAAGGTACTGGTAGAAGGCGGAGTGCTGGCTGGCGAAGGCTACGAAAGTGGCTGCTACGTTAAACCATGCATCATCGAAGCCGAGAATCATTACCATATTGTGCAGGAAGAAACGTTTGCCCCTATACTGTATTTGATTAAATATTCAAGCCTCGAAGAGGCTATTGCCTTGCAGAATGGTGTGCCACAGGGATTATCATCTTCTATCTTTACCACCAATATGCGTGAGATGGAAACTTTCCTTTCGGCAGCCGGCTCCGATTGCGGTATCGCCAATGTAAACATCGGTACTTCAGGCGCCGAAATTGGTGGTGCATTTGGCGGTGAAAAAGAAACAGGTGGCGGACGCGAGTCGGGCTCCGATGCCTGGAAGGCTTACATGCGCAGGCAAACCAATACCATTAATTTTGGATCACAGTTGCCTTTAGCGCAAGGCATCCAATTTAATTTCTGATTGAATTTTCGCATTCTGTTTTTAGCGCTTGTTCCGCTCCTAACGGGGTGTGCCGAATCAACCCCAGCGGCTGAATCGGGCGGCATGTATTTCGATAATCCTAAATTTATAGAAGAAACAGCAATTCGCTTGAGCAGTCAGCACATTGCCTTACAAAAACAATTGACCACAGCCGGTAAATCAGAACAATTACAGATACCGACCCCCGATTGGAAAAAGGAGTTTGACCTTTTGGTCAAAACCAATTTAAATGCTCCTGCATTTAAGGGATTGTTTAGGGTTGACAGTATTGCAGTTTCCGAAGGATATTTTATAGTGTATTCTGCATTGCGTGATAATATGTCTATTCGAAAATTTGTAAGAACCTGCGCCAGAAATGGAACCACAAAGGCAGTTCAATGCCTTCAACGAGATAATTCATTGATTACCCAACAAACTATCGAATGGCGACTCGTGGCCGACAGCGGGTATTATTACCGAGGTGCAGACCAAATTAAAGGAGTTAACAATTTATCGTATGCCATCGGCGGAGCGTTTAAAAATCAAACGAAGTAAACATGAGCACGCTTATTATTTTGGTTTTTGTTCTGGGGTATTTGGCCATCGCATTCGAACATCCCCTCAAAATAAATAAAACGGGAGCAGCCCTATTTATGGGCATTTTACTGTGGTCTATTTACGCATTGGCTTGGCCCGATTCGGGATACAGCGAACACCTAAAACATCATCTCTCTGGCATTTCAGAAATTCTTTTCTTTCTAATGGGCGCCATGACCGTTGTGGAACTGATTGATGCACATGATGGTTTCAACATCATTACCAACCGTATAAAAACGCGGAACGTGCTCAGCTTACTTTGGATCATCGCTATCCTATCGTTTTTTCTTTCGGCTGTACTCGATAACCTCACCACGGCCATTGTAATGGTTTCGCTGTGTCGTAAACTTATCAACGACGAGCGCCAACGCCTTTACTTCGCCGGTATGATCGTAATAGCCGCTAATGCAGGCGGAGCGTGGTCGCCCATTGGCGATGTAACCACCACCATGTTGTGGATTGGCGGT
>JBKCHQ010000052.1:0-8658 GCA_046302715.1 Bacteroidia bacterium
CACCGAAGATGAGCAACCTGCCGGGCAGGTTCTTGTTGAGTTTGTTCGTGCCGCGGACGCCAATTAATACAACCGGCAAAATTTATGGCCGGAATTAAAACCTCATTTTTTTGTCAGAGTTGTGGCTTTCAATCGCCCAAATGGTTAGGTAAATGCCCAAGTTGCGGCTCTTGGAATTCTTTTACTGAGGAGGTGCTTCAAAAAAAAGCCAAAAGCGGTTCATGGGTTAACAGCGAGAAAGTTAGAGCGCCTAAACCCACCCGAATCAATGAAGTTGAGCAAAAAGACCATGAGCGGCTCGACACCGGCGACAAGGAGCTAAACCGCATACTTGGAGGTGGCATTGTGCCGGGGTCCTTGATTCTATTAGGTGGTGAGCCCGGCATCGGCAAGTCAACCTTGATGCTGCAACTCGCCATAAGAAGTACACGGTTAAAAGTACTATATGTTTCAGGAGAAGAAAGCGAGCAGCAAATACGTATGCGAGCAGGCCGTATTGGCATTATGAACGATCAGTGTTACGTACTGGCCGAAACACAAATGCAACGCATTTTCCAGCATATACATGATGTGCAGCCTCAACTTTTAGTAGTTGACTCCATTCAAACGCTCCAAACCGAAAATATAGAATCGTCGCCGGGAAGCGTATCGCAAATTAGAGAGTGTACAGCTGAGCTACTTCGATTTGCTAAAGAAAGCAATACGCCGGTTTTTCTTATAGGTCACATTACCAAGGATGGACAGATTGCCGGTCCCAAGATTTTGGAACACATGGTGGATGTGGTGCTGCAGTTTGAGGGCGACCGCAACCATGTGTATCGCATTGTTAGGTCTGTGAAAAATCGTTTTGGCTCCACATCTGAGTTGGGCATTTACGAGATGATAAACGAAGGTTTGCGTGAGGTTGATAATCCTTCGCAGGTGTTATTGTCGCAAATGGACGAGCCCTTTTCGGGAATTGCTATTTCGGCAACGATGGAAGGAGCACGCCCTATGCTGGTTGAAACGCAGGCGCTGGTAAGTACGGCGGTTTATGGAACACCGCAACGATCGGTTACCGGCTTTGACTTACGCCGCCTTAACATGCTTCTGGCGGTTATTGAAAAGCGCTGTGGATTTAAGTTGGGACAGAAAGACGTATTTCTCAACATTACAGGCGGAATTCGAACCGAAGATCCGGCCGTGGATTTGGGGATTGTCTGTGCTATATTGTCGTCCGACTTGGATTTGCCCATCCCGGGAAAGATTTGTTTTGCCGGCGAGGTAGGCCTAAGCGGCGAAATACGGCCGGTGGGCCGCATTGAGCAGCGCATAGGCGAAGCCGAACGCATGGGATTTACGAAAATATTAGTGTCGGAGTATAACCTTAAAGGAATTAAGCGCGACAAATACGGCATTAAAATTATTGGGGTGAAGAAAATTGAAGAGGCCTTTAGGGAGTTATATGGATAATTTCGGCAATCAAACTTGTAAGTGAACACCACATTTAAAGGCCACGTCATGTCTAATGGAAATTAAAATCTAGGTGCAACCATTTTCAAAAGAGTACAATAGTTCTGGTATTCAAAAATTTTTGAAATGCATAGAGAATCACAAATTATGATAATTTTAGACATATGAAATTAACCACATAGCCCTATGAAAAAATCAATACTTTTCATTGTTGTCTTATCGGGAATAATTGCCATTAACGCCTGTAAAAAAGATAGTACCGATTATGCAGCACAGGCAGTATGCACAGGTGCTGTCCCAACGTATAGCGGCGAAATCGCGAGCATTATCGACACGCATTGCGGCGACAGCAATTGCCATAGCGCAAACGCTTCTAAAGCAGGAATTAATCTTTCAACTTACGCACTCGCCAGCAGTCAGTTTTTAAATAATGAAGATATTCTAATTTCTATTCACCACGGCAGTGGTGTGGCTCCAATGCCCGATAATAAACCACAACTGTCCAGCGATATCATTAACAAACTCGACTGCTGGGTAAAGAATGGCTGTCCAGAATAGATGAGAATTAATCGGCTTTGCGAATGAAAAAGAAATGCTCCTCACGGAGCCTGGAATTTTCATGCCCAAAAACAAATACTTCCAAGGTTGAAGCTCCTGTTTTGATGTAGTGTATTTTCTTCGGAAAATCATGTTTGGGATTCTCAAAAAACCATGAAGTATCTGTCGCTTCTTTGAGGTTGAATTCTATGCCAACTCCATTATTTTGGCCTTTAACCCAGGACCTGTACACCACGGGATTTGTGGCCAAACTTATTTCGAGCCGCTCGTAAAACAGGGTGTCGTTTCCTTCCACTGCAAGCCCAAATCCCTTAAGTATATTTCCCTCTTGCCTCCAGGTTTCTGTATGGCTAAATGCGGTGTTTAGCCAGGTGCCGACCAGCCAGCGTGCAATCTCGTTTGGGCCTTGTCCGTTTGCCAGCATACATGAGCTCAGGCAATAGATAACGACTACAAATGCCCTCATAATTAACCTTTACAACAAAATTAACTCTTCTTAAATCACACTCGTTACACCACTACATTTACCATCCGCCCGGGTACAACAATTACCTTTTTAGGTTTGCCTCCATTGAGCCATTTTGATGCTTCTTCATGCGAAAGGGCCAGTTCCTGTACTTCCTGTTGCGGCATATCTACCGGTACCTGAATCTGGTAGCGGGTTTTTCCGTTAAATGCCACCGGATACACCACCGCACTTTCGCGGATAAAAGCTTCGTTCCAATTCGGGAAACTAGCCTTGGTAATCGATTCGGTTTCGCCGCAGGCCTGCCATAATTCTTCGGCGATATGCGGGGCGTAAGGCGATAGAATAATCAGCAAATCCTTTACTATAGCCTTCTTCGAACATTTTAAGTCGCTCAGTTCATTCACGCAAATCATAAAGGTGCTCACCGAGGTATTGAACGAGAAGCGTTCGATGTCTTCCTCCACTTTGCGGATGGTTTTGTGCAACACGCGTAGTTCTTGCTCGCTTGGCCTATCGTCGCTCAAACGCAGCTTACCATTTTCGTCGATGCACAGATTCCACAGTTTTTTAAAGAAGCGATAAACGCCTTCAATTCCGTTCGTATTCCAAGGTTTGAACTGCTCGAGTGGACCTAAAAACATTTCGTAAAGGCGCAGCGTGTCGGCGCCATACTGCTCAATGATATCGTCGGGATTTACCACATTGTACTTCGATTTCGACATCTTTTCAATTTCGACACCACAGATATATTCACCATTGGCATTGCACGTAAATTCGGCTTCGGCAAATTCGGGGCGCCAGTTACGCACCGCCTCAATGTCGAGGACATCGTTGCGCACTAAATTTACATCTACATGTAAGGCACTGGTTTTAATATCGGGATTAGCCTTAAGCAAGTCGGCCGAGATGTAGCGGTTTTCGCCAGCCACACGGTACACAAAATTTGAGCGGCCCAGAATCATGCCCTGGTTGATGAGTTTTCGGAAAGGCTCCTTGCGACTCACTCGGCCCGTATCGTAAAGGAATTTCTGCCAGAAACGCGCGTACAGCAAATGCCCTACAGCATGCTCTGTACCCCCAATGTACAAATCTACATCCTGCCAGTATGCTTCGGCATCTTTGCTCAGAAATTCGTTTTCGTTGCGCGGATCCATGTACCTCAGGAAATACCACGACGATCCGGCATAACCGGGCATGGTATCGGTTTCGCGGCGGCCTTGAGCGGTTTCAACCCAGGCTTCAGCTTTTACGAGCGGGCTTTCGGGTTTGCCGGTAGGACGAAAATCGTCGAGCACCGGAAGTTCTAGAGGAAGTTCGCTTTCATTCAAGGCATAGGCTACACCATCGCGATATACAATCGGAAAAGGCTCGCCCCAATACCGCTGGCGGCTAAATCCGGCATCGCGCAGGCGGTAATTCACCTTACCGGCACCAAAACCACGCTGTTCGATTTCGGCGATAGCCTTTTTCATAGCTTCGTAGCCGGTTAATCCATTGAGGAAATCGGAATTTTTGAGGCGGGTTTCTTTAGAAGTGTGCGCTTCGCTTGAAATATCAGCACCTTCGTGTATTTCGGTAATCGGGATGGCAAAATGTCGGGCAAAATCCCAATCGCGCTGATCGCCTGCGGGTACAGCCATCACGGCGCCGGTTCCGTAGCCGGCAAGCACGTAATCGCCTACCCAGATGGGGATTTTCTTTCCGCTAAACGGATGCAGTGCATACGCACCGGTAAATACGCCACTAATGCGCTTTACATCGGCCATGCGCTCGCGCTCACTTCGGTTTTTTGCGGCATTTACATAGGCTTGGACTTCGGTATTTCTATTTTCGGTTGTGAGTGTGGCTACCAACTCGTGCTCGGGCGCAAGGGTAATAAAATCAACTCCGAAAACCGTATCTGGTCGGGTGGTGAATACTTCAATGGTAGCATCACTATTTTCGACTCTGAAATTCAAGCTTGCTCCTTCCGATTTGCCAATCCAATTGCGCTGCATGTCTTTCATCGATTCGGTCCAGTCGAGTTCTTCCAAATCGCCCAACAAACGTTCTGCGTAAGCCGTAATGCGCAAAAACCATTGGCGCATCATGCGTTTTTCGACCGGATGTCCACCGCGCTCGCTAAAGCCATCCTTTACCTCGTCGTTGGCCAGAACTGTACCTAAAGCCTCGCACCAGTTTACACTCGCATCGCGCTGGTAGGCCAGGCGATAATTCATCAATACCTGATGCTGGTCTTTCTCGCTCATGCCTTTCCATTGGCTAGCGGTAAATGCATCATGCATATCGCAAGCTGCATTAAGATCAGATGTTCCGTTCGAATTGAAATGTTCCTTCAGCGATTCGATTGATTCTGCTTTGCCCGATGCTTTATTAAACCAACTATTGAACAGTTGGATGAAAATCCACTGTGTCCATTTGTAATATTTCGGGTCGGATGTATTTACCTGACGATCCCAGTCGAAGCAAAAGCCAATGTTGTCGAGCTGTTGGCGGTAACGTGCGCTATTTTCGGCGGTGGTATCAGCGGGATGGCGACCGGTTTGAATGGCATATTGTTCGGCCGGCAATCCAAATGCGTCGAATCCCATGGGATGCAATACGTTGAAGCCTTTTAAACGCTTGTATCGCGAAACGATGTCGGAGGCAATATACCCGAGTGGATGTCCAACGTGCAACCCTGCCCCCGATGGATAAGGAAACATGTCGAGCACATAATACTTCGGTTTTGACGCGTCTGTCTCTACCTTGTAAATATTGTTTGCACGCCAGTATTGCTGCCATTTCTTTTCGATTTCACGAAAATTGAGTTCCATAGTTTTAAGCTCTAATAGTTCGCAAAGGTAACATCCCTTAAATTAAATAAGCTGTTCAAATGCTTGTTGAAAGATGAATTTTAAACAAGTAGCCCTTGTTGTTCATCTGTTTATATTTGCCCACATGTCTGATGAATCGGGTTTTCAAAGAAAACGTCTTAGGTCCTCCTATATTACCTCGGTTGTGAGCATCACCATGGTATTATTCATGCTCGGACTTATGGGTCTGTTGCTCATTAATGCGCACAAGCTCACCGATTTTACCCGCGAATCGTTTACCGTAACTATTTTTTTTAAGGATACCGTTAATGAAGCACGCATCGAGCAGTTTACGAAAACCTTGCAAAAAGAAGAATTTGTAAAATCGATAAGCTACACCGATAAAGAAAAAGCAGCAGCAGAATTTCAAAAAGAACTGGGTGAGGATTTTGTTGATTTTTTGGGCTATAATCCTTTGCCAGCCTCTTTAGACGTTAACTTTAAGCCACAATTTGCAAGTCCTGAGTTTTTTGCTATTACCGAGAAAAAGTGGCTCAATAATGCCGATGTGGAACAGATAAACTACCCGCGTAACTTAATTGGTAAAATCGCCGATAATGTTCAAAAGTTGAGCTGGATATTCTTGGCTTTTGGCGCTGTGTTGGCTCTTATTGCGGTAACCCTCATTAATAACACCATACGTTTGTCGATTTATTCGCGACGTTTTTTGATAAAAACTATGCAGTTGGTGGGTGCTACTTCTGGATTTATCCGCCGTCCCTTTATTGTTAGCGGCCTCCTGCAAGGCTTTGTTGGTGGGCTAATTGCCATTGGTATGCTGGCCCTTACTCTTTTTATTGCCGAACAAAAAATTATAGGACTGAGCGAAATTCGCGATGTTAGATGGTTGGGAATTCTTGGAGGCGGCGTTTTGCTTGGTGGAATAATTTTATCGTTAATTTGTACTTATTTTGCGGTTCGAAAGTACCTCAATTTAAAATCAGATTCGCTTTACTAATATTCATTAAATGGCTCAAGAAAAAAAACAAATAAAGGATCAAAATGCCGATCAAAATACAGGGTTTGTGTTTGGCCCCACCAATTATAAAATAATGATAGCGGGTCTTGTCGTTATTTTTATCGGCTTTCTTTTAATGATGGGAGGGGGCTCGGAAGATCCTAACAAATTTAATCCCGAAATTTTTTCTACACGCAGAATTACCGTTGCACCCATAGTAGTTTTAATTGGGTTTGCCATCGAAGTAATTGCTATCATGTACAAGCCTAAAAACTAAGGCATGACCTGGCTCGAGGCAATTATTATTGCTGTGGTCGAAGGGCTTACCGAATTTCTGCCGGTTTCTTCAACCGGACATATGATTCTTACGCAAGCTTTATTGGGAGTGCCGTCTGACGATTTTGTAAAGTTATTCACGGTAAACATTCAATTTGGAGCTATTTTATCGGTGCTTGTATTGTACTGGAACCGTTTTTTAAAATCGGTTTCGTTTTACTTTAAACTACTGGTGGCCTTTATTCCTTCTGCTATTTTAGGGCTGTTGTTTGGCGATTTTATTGATAGTTTGTTAGAAAGTCCAATTACTGTGGCTGTGATGTTGGTTTTAGGGGGAATAGTTTTGGTTCGGGTTGATGCCTGGTTCCCTTCAAAAGCGGTAAGCGATGAGGACGTGCTAAACGATCCACAGCGGCATGCCGACGATTATTTGATAAGTTACCGAACGTCTTTTGTTATCGGTTTGTTCCAATGTATTGCCTTGTTTCCGGGTGTTTCGCGATCGGCCGCTACCATAATTGGCGGTTTAACACAAGGTATTACCCGAAAGAATGCAGCCGAATTTTCGTTTTTTCTGGCGGTTCCAACCATGGCTGCAGCATCGGGATATAAATTGCTGAAAAACTGGGAGCATTTTCCGATGCATCAGCTTGATATGCTGCTTTTGGGGAATGTGGTTGCTTTTGTTGTTGCGCTTTTGGCTATACGATTTTTCATCGGGTATCTTAGCAGGAAAGGCTTTGCCATTTTTGGATGGTATCGTATTGTAGCGGGATTGCTTATTTTGCTTTTGTATTTACTGGGGGTTGATTTATCGGTATGAGTGCTGAAAATTTACCCAGCCCCTATCACGAGGGGAAGATTTTATTATTGGATAAGCCCTTGGGTTGGACCTCGTTTGATTTGGTGAACAAGGTTCGAAATTCCATACGCAGAAAATATAATCTTAAGGGAAAGGGCATTAAAGTAGGGCATGCCGGCACTCTTGATCCGCTCGCAACAGGGTTGATGATTATCTGTACGGGCAGAATGACCAAACAAATTGATCAGTTCTCGGGGTTGGATAAAGCCTATTCAGGAACCATCGTTTTGGGGGCGAGTACACCATCTTTCGATCTGGAAAAGGAAATTGATACTCGATATCCCACCGAACACATTACCGAAGATGCCGTTCGCGAAACAGTGAGGCAATTTTTGGGTTGGCAAGATCAGGTACCACCGCTTTTTTCGGCCAAAAAAATAGATGGAAAACGTGCGTATGAATTTGCCCGAAAAGGCGAAGAAGTGGAAATAAAAACGGCAAGAATTGAGATTAAATCATTCGAAGTTACACGTATCGAAATGCCGGAAGTTGATTTTATAATACATTGTTCAAAAGGCACATACATACGCTCCATCGCTCGCGATTTTGGTCTGGCGCTCGATTCGGGAGCGTACCTAACCAATCTGCGCCGCACCTCAATAGGCAAAATGGATATAAAAGAGGCTGCGGATGTGCAGGAATTTTTAAGGCTGCTTCAGTGAACGTTGCACCAGAGCAGCCTTAAATTGATAGCGAAAATATTTTCGGTACTTAATTGAGTATAAACTTTCGGGTAATCCTCCCTGTGGCACCTTCAATGTGAATGGAAAACAATCCGGCAGGTACATTTTCAAGACCTATGCGCCAATCGGTTTGATTGATTTGTCCTTCCTGAATAACACGGCCTGTTATGTCCATTATTTTGAATTTGGGAATTTCATTTATGAGTGCCTGATTTAACCTAACCTGAATGCTTCCGCTGGCCGGATTGGGGTATAGCGTGCAGGATTCAGCGGTATTCCATAAATCTACAATGCCGGTTGGGCCAACACAGAAAAGAATGGTGTCGGAAGTGGTAAATTGGCCTCCCGAACCAATCAGATTTTGTGTTGGGCCTGTGAGCGAGAATGAACCTTGTCCACTTCCGCAACAAATACCATCGCCATAAGAATCGCGGATTATAAAACGATAGCAACCGTTAGGCAGGCAAAAATTAACGGTTTGTGGACCGCTGATTGATCCTACCGCTGCGGTAAAAATGTTGGTATTGGTAGATAAATTCACCAAC
>JBKCHQ010000053.1:0-6766 GCA_046302715.1 Bacteroidia bacterium
TACAGCTAAATTACTTGAAGGCGCTGTTTGAAACGGGTAGGCCGGTGGTGCTTGTTTTGGTCGAAAACCGTCCGCGTATCGTGAGTGCAGTAGCCGATCGATGCGCCGCGGTAATTATGGCATACCAGCCCGGCGATGCTGGCGGCGATGCTTTAGCGAATATTCTCTCAGGAAAAGTGAATCCCAGCGGACGCTTGCCAATTACATACCCACGGCATACAGGCAGTTTATTGTGGTACGACCACAAATACACCGAAACGCTTGATCAAAAATTTGGCAACACTGCCTTTAACCCGCAATGGGAATTTGGACACGGCCTCTCCTATTCTAATGTAAAGTACTCCGATTTGCGAATTTCGGCCGACAGCTTCAGCGGCAATGATTCAGTTTCGGTTAGCGTTCGGTTGAGCAACCTCTCTTCACGTGCCGTTAAAGAATCGGTGCTGCTGTTTGTGCGCGATCATTACGCCTCTGTAACACCGGCGGTGAAGCGTTTGCGCGATTTTACAAAAGTAGAATTGGCGGCGGGCGAAAGTCGTGAGGTTTCGTTTGTTATTAAAGCAAAAACCTTGAGTTTTATAGCCGAAGATTTAATATCGCGTACCGAACCCGGTGCTTTCGATGTTTCGATTGGAAATTTGAAGTTAACCCTAAACTACCGATAAACATGAGCAGACTGATTTTTCTTATAATCATGGCTATTGCAGGTGTTTTATCCTCCTGTAAGCAATCGGATCCCGAAGATGTATTGGCTCGTACCGAAAACGAAGTTACTTTCTCGGGCCGTAAATGGGATATTAAATCGGGCTACAACGGACCAGGACCAAATACCTTTTCGAATGCTTACGAAAATGTTTGGGTGGATGAAAAAGGCTATTTGCACATGGCGATTACCAAGCACGATGACGGCAACTGGTATTCATCGGAGGTGATTTCGCAGGAAAATATGGGGTATGGCACGTATGCATTTACCATACAAGGCAATCCGCTTGAGTTTGCCAGCAATGTGGTATTGGGATTGTTTACCTGGGACAACAATACATTTTATGAAGAGGCGAACAGCGAGGTGGACATTGAATTTTCTAAATGGGGCGATGCGGCCGATAAGTTTCCATTGACGACCTCGGTGCAACCTGTCTTTTTCGGCACTTATTATGCCGAACGCAGCAAGCAGCATTTAATTGATTCAACCTTATTGGAAGGCGTAAGCACGCATATTTTTACGTGGACTGATACGCTCATAACCTGGAAAAGCTTCAGGGGCGAGGATTTTAGAAATGCAGAGCCCTTTGCCGAATGGAGTTTTGGATTAGACAATCCGCCGCGCCGAAAAGAAGAGAACGGAAATCAATCGCAACCGGTCGTTATTCCTGCTCCAGGCGCAACCACCAATGCCCGCATTAACTTTTGGACCTTGCGTAATATAGGAGATGGTCCATCAGATGGACGCAAGCATGAAATAGTAATTCGGGATTTTGAGTATCTGCCATTGGAGTAGTCAGGTGCGCACGCAAAATATACTTACTCCTGCAAATAATATTTCTGCTAATGTTCTGCGAGCCAAAACATTTAGATGAACTGTCTTCAAAACAAATCGTGCTTTAATATTTATCCCACCAACACCTCCACCGCCGAAGGTAAAACGCTAAATTCTACCACTCCGGTTTCGAGCAATTCGCCATCGGCCTGAATGGCCACCTTAGCATGTGGAATAATATGCAGCGTGCGAGCTTTGTATATGCTAACTTCCTTGAAATGCTTGAATGTTCCTGCAAAGATGCGGTGAACGTTGAGCAGCACTTTTAATCGTGATATCTTTCCCACACAGGTAATGTGGAAATATCCATCGGTGGGATTGGCATCGGGCGCCAGGCGCATTCCATTGCCCGCATGGGTGCCATTTCCTGCAAGGACTGTAAACAAGGTTAATCGAAATGGTTCGCCGCCGTCAATTCGAAGCGTGCAATCGACTTCACGGTAGTGAAATAAGGTCGATACCAAAGCAAAGAGGTAGGTGGTCAATCCCGAATACCCTTTCTTTTTTAATTCGTTAGCCTTAGCCGCCACCTGCGCATCGAAACCCAAGCCGGCCACATTAATAAAATAACGTAAAGGCTTATTGTCTCTGATGATTTGCCCCACATCGAAACGACTAAATTTCATAGTGTCCAGCAGTTGGGCAAAGTGCAGTGGATCTGATGGCACATTAGTGATGCGTGCAAAATCGTTGCCCGTTCCTACAGGAAAAATGGCCAATTTATACCTTTCAACGTTATAATGAGGATGCGATAACATACCATTAAGCACATCGTAAACACTGCCATCGCCTCCGGCCACCAGCAGCCGTGTACAGCCCTCATCCATGCATTGACGTGCACAAGCTTCTCCGCCTCCCGGACCTTTTGTTTCATAAATGGCATAGGTAATTTTCAATTCATCGAGTCGTGCAAAAAGCCTATGTGCAATTTTAGCCGCCTTGCCGCCTTTGGCGTAAGGATTCAATATTATAGCCCATACTTGATTTTGCATGGTTTAAACATACCAAAAACACAAAAGCCCTGCACGAAAACTTCTGCGAAACTCATTTTTGTAAAAATTTGTCATAGTTTCTGCCAATTATTACCGAATTTTAGTTAGGGAACGTTATTTGAAACGCACCTCACAACTCAAAAAGTATCAAAATGCCTGGAATTTATTTAATCATGATTTTGGTGATGGCCGCCAGTTGGTTTGTGTCGTACCGTTTAAAAAGTAAGTTTAAACAATACAGCGAAATTGGCTTGTCGGCCGGCATGAACGGACGTGAGGTAGCCGAAAAGATGCTGCACGACAATGGAATTTACGATGTAAAGGTTATTTCCGTGGAGGGCTTTCTGAGCGATCATTACAATCCGCTCGAAAAAACGGTCAATTTAAGCCCCGAAGTATACAATACCCGTAGTGTGGCCGCTGCTGCAGTTGCTGCCCACGAATGTGGCCATGCAGTGCAACATGCACGCGCCTACGCTTGGCTCAACATGCGTTCGGCTCTGGTTCCCATGGTGCAATTTTCGAGTTCTATCGTCCAATGGATTTTACTAGCGGGGGTGCTTTTGCTACAAACTTTTCCCGCTTTATTAATGATTGGGGTTGGGCTGTTTGCTCTAACGACCTTGTTTAGTCTTATAACCCTTCCTGTAGAATTTGACGCATCGCGACGTGCACTTAAGTGGATGGACAGTACAGGATTGACCTACGGGCAGGAACACGACAAAGCCAAAGACGCGCTCAATTGGGCAGCTATGACGTATGTAGTTGCTGCAATTGGTTCTGTTGCCACACTTTTATACTACGTTTCGCTTCTTTCGGGCCGCCGCGACGATTAATAAAAGAAAAATCCTCCCGGAATAATCCCCGCATCCCACTCGCGCATTAACGATCCATCTGCCTTATAGCGCAACACTTTTCCCTGCTGAACATAATCGCGGGCATCGCTGAGCCAGATGCTTTCGTCATTGGGATGAACCGCCAGTCCATAAAATATGCGGCTGCCTTGTGCAATGAATGAACTTGATGGTAATGCAGCATCGGTAATATTCATGCGTTGTAAGCCTTTGTTCAAAAAATAAAGGCGATCGCCCGCTGCATTAATGCGCAATTTCGACGGATGGTCGGTTGCGTTTGGAAATGAGAATTGTTGCAAAACTGTGTTTGTTGAGGCATCAATACACCATAAGCTACCGCCACTTTCTTGCGGAGGAATTTCGCCTTCGCAAAGCACCCAAATGCGGCCCAGTTTATCGCTGCGAATACTGCGCGGCTTGATGCCCATGGCAATAGAATCTTCAATTTGATCGGTGGCCGCATTGATTTTATAGACTTGATTGCCGCCCGTATTGCATACCCAAACGAATCCGTTCAGTAGCACCATTTCTTCGGTCCATCCCTGCGTTTGGATGCTATTAACGACATTGCAGGTTGCGGTATCAATGCAGTGAATGCTGCCCGAATATAAGTCGCTGACATAGGCTTTACCTGAGCCGGTATTTACAATGTAACGTGGCGACTGCAAACCGTTGATGGCTCCCTTACTCTGGGCGGTTTTCGGATCGATGCGTTCGATGCGCTGCGAATTATTCACCACCAACCAGAGCTCATTGTTAATTAGTGCCGCCGATTGCAATACATCGCCTATGGGTCGGTTGTTAGCCGCCGAAAAAACGTCGCTTTGTATCGCATTCGTATTGAGGTTTATTAAGCTTAAAGAGGCATTTCCCCATTGAAAATTGCCTTCGTTGAGCACAAATACCGCATGGTCTTTTTCGGCCGGTAGCTCCGGTTCGGGCTCGGGCTCGTCTTTTTTACAGGCCGAAAATGCCAGCAAGACCAAGAGGCCAACTACCAGGTAACGATGCAGCTTGTTCGCCATGTTGCTGATTGCGAATTAAGTTCAAGGGTATAAAATCCGGCCGATAGCCCTGATAAATCAATAGAACCATCCGATGCTATACTTTTTATAACCTGTTTGCCATCCAGTGATGTGAAGCGAAATTCAGCCGCAGAATTTTCGTAATTCTTGATCCACACTTTACCGGATGCTGGTTGAGGATAGAGCTTCACTTCTGCGTGCTTATTTTCGTCAATGCCTGCTGGGACGAAATGGATCGCACCCACTGCATCGAGATCGAAACCGCCTGAAGGGAAAGGCGTTGGCCAGGGATCGGCCACCTTGCGACCCAGCACATCGCGCGAGCAAAAGCGCGGATCCATGCTGCCTACCACATCCACTATGCGAATAAAACGGATGTTTTCTAAATCAATTCCTGCAGAATCCTGCAATTCGGACAGGTCGAAAGGCGTTCCGTAAAACAGGGGATACTTGCCCGCCAGATTGTGGATCTGCTCCGGGTTGGTATAGCCAAACGCCGAGGTTCCATTAACCGTATCGGTTTCGGAATAGGCCGGGAAACGCACAAAACGCTCGCCATCGCTGCTTACTTCAACAAAGGCCAGCTCGAGAAAATCGCCATCGAAACTGTTTTCGAATACGGCAAAGTCGTACCCCGCTCCGTTGCGAACAGTGCCACCAAACTGCAATGTCGCCGAACCACCATCACCCAGACTAATCATTGGATTATCGCCTGCACGCCCCAAGGCGTATTCGTCAATTCCCGACCAGACCAGGCCCAACGAATCGACTCCCATTTGCTGCATGCCGCGCACCACGCCTACATCCGATGCCCAGGCGGTAAAGGCCGAACTGTCTTTGTGCATGGCAATACAGCCCGGCTCGCCCAAAGCAGGATGATACTGCGCCTGCAAAGAAAAGTGCAGCGAAGTCAACAGGAGGAATGTCAAAATCCGCATCAATGCGAAACTACAATGCGTGTTTGTTGACGTGTGCCGAATGAATTGCGACTCAAAAGTACATAAACCCCGTTTTCCCAGTTTCGGATATCAATACCTCCCGAAACCTTATCTTGACGGAAAACCAATTTGCCCAAGCTGTTGAACACCGCACAATCCAAAATTTCTTCCTTGAAGAATATAGCGTGGCTTGCCGGATTGGGATACGCAATTGGCGCAGATTGAATGGTCGTCGCATGAATTCCCGCTGAACCGTTACTGATTTGCAGAGCATCCAAACAAAAATAGGAGGGGGTGTTGATGCCGAAATTGCCTACATCGCTCGACTCGAAGCGATACGTTACGCTATCAACATTTCCCAACGTGATAAGTGACGCGCCTGTCCAATCGCGCACAATATAATCCTCAAAGTTATAGTCGGAGCGAAAATCGGCCAGGTAAAAGATTACCGAGTCGGGCTTCTCGCTGCCCTGCAAAAATCCTTTGAAAATGATACGGAAGTAGTCGGGATCATTGCCGCTAAGTCCGCCAAATTTCTTCGAAAAGGCATCCCCATCGCGCATGCTGTTGTAGGCGTAGGTATTGTTCGTAATGCGCATCGAATCAATAATTCCTGCTGATAGTGTGAAATAATGATTGCCATACGCCACGGCATACTGCGCCGATTGCGCATATCCCGATCCGGACTTGGCCGAATACATGTTCCCAAAGCCCGATGTAACCGAATCGGTCATGTTGCTCAAGGCAAATCCGGTTAACCAATACCCGCCAAAACTGGTGTCCCAAACCGTTGGGAAAAAACAACTTTGCTCCGTTATGCCTGCGGCTGTGCCGTCGGAGCCGTTCCAATAGCTGTTTGACTCGGGCAATAGGCTGGATTCGAAATTAATAAGGGTTTGCGCCTTGCCGTGTAAAAATGCGCCAAATAAAAGTAACGTTCCAAGTACTGTTTTTTTCATGATTTATGGGTGTGCAGATTGAATTGAATTCCAAGTTGAACATGGCTCATAGGCATTGGGCGCCAGAGCATAATTTGATATTCAGCATTAAAAATATTGTTCCACCTTAAAAAGAGGTTTACACTGTATTTCTCAAGTTCGATGTCTTTACTGGCGATGATGTTGAACAGACTAAATGCGGGGAGCGCCTGCTTGTTATCGCTGCTGGTGTAGCGCAGTCCGGTGTGCACATACTGCAATTCGATGCGCTTGGTGCCGTGGCGCCACATAAGTCCGCTCGATGCGGTAAACTTTGGCACATAGATGAGCTGCTTGCTGGTATGCAACTCGAAGGCATCGCCGGCTTCAACAATCTCGGCCGACACCATTTGCAGCGAAGTTCGTAAGGTAATATCATGCTGGCGAATGTGTAATCCAAACTCCGAATTGAAATTAGCGCCCCGGTTGTTAACGCGCTTTAC
>JBKCHQ010000054.1:0-3242 GCA_046302715.1 Bacteroidia bacterium
TTGTTTGGCAGCAGTTGACTTGGTTGGTTGGGCAATTGAAAAACTTTACGACAAAAAAATTAGGGAGGACGTTATTGCATCTGTTTTACCCATTGGACAAGGACAAGTATGCATATACTAGCAGACAAAAGAAAGGCTACACATAACAGCACCTACCCAAAAGGCGGGGTTTGGTGTTCCAAAGACAATATTGTAAAGTGCGAGTCAGGCCCATTGGAAAGTTTTACAGCCATGCAGTTTTGCAACTATTGAAGGGAAACCTTCAAACACGGTCATTTGGGAAGGCCAGGGGTGAGATTCCCCAATCTGCTGCTACGTTTGCCCAATTCCACCACTTCGGCATTTATGATTTTGCCTTGGTCAATACTAAAACGTAACATGGTGCGTACCGTATGAAAACCATGAATGCCGGCCGCTCCCGGATTAAGATGCATGTGATTTAACGCTTTATCGTACATCACTTTAAGGATATGCGAATGTCCGCAAACTACAATGTTAGGCTGGTAAGCCCGAATGGCGTCCATAGCATTTCTATTGTAATGGCCAGGATAACCTGCAATATGGGTAATTAAAACTTTTGCGTTTTCGAGCTCAAACTGTAAAATTTCGGGCAACATTCGCCGCATTCGCGCACCGTCGATATTGCCATAAACCGCGCGTAAGGGCTTGAGTGCCGCTAGAGTATCAATGATTTTTTCTGAGCCCACATCGCCGGCATGCCAAATTTCGTCGCAATCGCTCAAATAGCTGATTATTCTATCATCCATGTATCCGTGCGTGTCTGAAAGTAGGCCAATCTTCTTCATGCCTTTGGTACTTACAAGTGTATTTCGCGGGTGCAAAAATCGTATTCGTTTTTTTGGTGATTAGAACACACCAGCATAGTGCGGTTCGCTCCAAAATCATCTATCAATTTTCGGTACCAAATTGCAGCATCTGCGTCCAAATTCGACAAGGGTTCATCAAGGAACACCATCGGAGTATCGGCTATGAGCGCCAGCAATAGCTTGGCACGTTGTTTCATACCTGAACTAAAGTACATAAGTGGGTACCTGCACTTATCACGCAATCCCGAGCGATCAATAATTGCATCCGTGGAAAGGTTGAAAAGCGGCTTCTTCAACGAAAAATGGAATTTAACCAACTCGGTGAGTGTAAATTCTTCAATGAGTTCGAGATAGGGCGCTGCAATGGAAATATGCTCATATACCTTATCTACAGGTACCGCTTTTTCGTCACGTTGCCAGGCTATAGATCCATCCGATAATGATTGTGCCCCAGACAAAACCTGAAGCAAGGTTGATTTTCCGCTTCCGTTGGCGCCTAAAATTGCGGTGCGCGAGCCTGAAGCAAGACTTAAATCAAGGTTCTTGAAAATCCAAGTGTAGCCATATCTTTTGGAGGCCTCACGAAGGGTGATTTCCATAGTATTAAGATTCTTCTGAGCTATATCCACGCATGATGCCGCGCTTAGCGTTTTGGATAAACTCTATAATTTCATCGCGTTCGGGGGTGGCAGGCATTTCGGCTTCAATACGGGTTAGCGCCTCCGAGGTATTTAAACCGCTCACGTAAAGCCACCGGTAAATGTTTTGGATTTCGGTAATCTTTTCGTTGGAATATCCTCTGCGGCGCAATCCCACTGAATTGATACCCACGTATGACAAAGGTTCACGACCAGCTTTAACGTACGGTGGCACATCTTTACGAACCAAAGAACCTCCCGAAACCATGGCATGCGAACCTATATGTACAAACTGATGTACAGCCGACATGCCGCCAATTACCACATAATCGCCCACGCTCACATGACCGGCCATATTTACTGCATTGGCAATAATGCAGTTTGAACCTACAATACAATCATGCGCGAGATGCACGTAGGCCATAATGAGTGTGTTACTGCCTACTTTGGTCGTCATGCGATCTACCGTACCGCGATTTATAGTGGCACATTCTCTTACGGTAACATTATCGCCAATTTCAACGGTTGAGCGTTCGCCTTCGAATTTTAAATCCTGAGGTATTGCCGAAATAACAGCACCCGGAAAAATGCGGCAGTTTTTACCGATGCGGGCGCCGTCCATTATAGTTACGTTTGAACCAATCCATGTGCCTTCGCCAATTTCAACGTCGCCGTGAATTACCGCAAATGGATCAACGGTTACGCCCCGTGAAATGCGCGCGCTGGGATGTATATATGCTAATGGCTGAATCATTTGGAGGGCAAAAGTACTGAAAAACCCTCTTTAATCTACCAGTCCTTTTACCTTTACAATTTGCGCCATCATCTCGGCTTCTGTAACCCCCTTCCCGTTTACATACGCAACACCACGCATATGGCAAATGCCTCTGCGAATGGGGGTAACCAATTCAAGTTTGAAGATAAGCGTATCGCCCGGCATTACTTTTTGCTTAAAGCGTACATTGTCGATCTTCATAAAGTAGGTAAGGTAATTTTCGGGGTCGGGCACTGTATTCAATACCAATATACCGCCAGTTTGAGCCATGGCCTCAATAATAAGAACGCCCGGCATCACTGGATTGTCTGGAAAGTGTCCCTTGAAAAAATCCTCATTCATGGTCACTTTTTTCAACCCCACCACATGCGAATCGCTCATCTCCAATATTTTATCAATCAACAAAAACGGCGGTCTGTGCGGAAGAATGCGCGCAATGTCATTGATGTTATACAAAGGCGGCTGCGAAAGGTCGAAGGTAACATCATCCGACTTTTTATTCTTTTCTTGCTTAATAAGTTGTTTCAATTTACGCGCAAACTCAACATTTGCAGCATGACCCGGGCGTGTAGCAATAATTTGTCCTTTGATGGGTTTGCCCACCAACATCAAATCGCCCACCACATCGAGCAGCTTGTGACGTGCAGCTTCGTTTTGATGCATAACCGAGATGTTGTTCAACGTTCCGTTTTCGGTAACATTCACATCGGAGCGGCCAAACACCTCATTGAGCTTTTCTTTTTCGTTGGCGCTTAATTCGCGATCTACATAAACAATAGCATTGGAAAGATCGCCACCTTTAATCAAATTACTTTCGAGTAAGCTGTTAAGCTCATGAAGAAATACAAAGGTGCGACAGGCCGAAATCTCTGAATTAAACTCCGAAATATGGTTAAGTTGCGCATGCTGAAAACCCAATACCGTAGAGTTGAAGTCAATCATTACCTTCACCTTAAGGTGTTCGGCAGGTACGGCCATAATCTCTACCCCACGCGCAGCATC
>JBKCHQ010000055.1:0-6334 GCA_046302715.1 Bacteroidia bacterium
CCTTCTTCCATAGCAATTCGGTAGTCGCCGCTCATGCCCATAGAAAGTGTGTTCAGGCCTGCATTGTACTCTAAATTCAATTTGTCGAACAATGCTTTTAATCCCCGAAATTCTGCACGTACCTGCGCTTCGTTAGTGGTGAATGATGCCATCCCCATCAAGCCAATGATATGAACGTTAGGATACTCTCCCTGCTCATTCTGTTTAAAAAACTGCAGCACTTCTTCCGGTAAAAATCCGTGTTTCGTTTCTTCGGTGGCAATATATACCTGAAGTAAACAGGAGATAACACGATGATTTCTGCCGGCGTGTTTATTTATTTCTTCAAGCAACTCAATCGAATCAACAGAATGAATTAAATGAACATAGGGTGCGATATACTTCACCTTATTGCGCTGCAAGGTTCCGATCATGTGCCAGCAAATATCGTTTGGCAATTGTTCATGCTTTTCGGTTAATTCTTGTACACGGTTTTCACCGAAATGGCGCTGCCCTCCTTCATAGGCTTCTAGCAAGGCTTCGGGAGGATACGTTTTGCTCACCGCAATAAGTTCAACTCCGGTATGCAGCGTGCTCTTTATCTGTGCAAGGTTCGAAGCTATACTCATTACGAATCAATCTCAAGGTCGTAAATTACCAATCCATTCAGCAATTTTGGTTCGAACCAGGTTGTTTTTGGCGGCATGATTTTGCCCTCATCACTAAATGAGAAAAATTGCTCCATCTGCACTGGAAATAGCGCGAATGCAGCCTGATATACGCCACTATCCACCTCCTGCTGAAGAGCCTTGATTCCCTTTAATCCCGTTAGAAACCCAATACGCTGGTCGTTGCGTAAATCTTCGATTCCAAAAAGCGGGGCCAGTACTTTCTCGGTGAGCACGTCGGCGTCGAGTAAATCTGGTTGCATCGGACCAAAATCCAGGGCGTACCAATTTCCACGAACGTACAAACTCATACATTGCTTCGCTTTGGGAGCTCGGGCAATTTTACCAATTAATTTCACCGAACAAATTTGTTCTAATAAGGCAGGTAATTCCGCAATAAGCGCTTCCGGAATTCCCTTTACCAGTCTGTTAAATTCAAGCAGACGTAAATCGTGATCGGGAATTAAAATTCCCATAAACTGTTTCGTTAAGGGGTGTTTTTCGCCCATTTCTTCGGCCAATAATACCGACGATGCCGAACGATGATGTCCATCGGCTACATATATACTACCAATGGTGTCGCAAACTATCTGTAAACGTTGTACATCTGCGGCTTTACTTACTTTCCAGAGAATATGGCGTTTGCCGTCCTGTTCAAAATTGGCGTATGGCTCGTTAAATAAAGTAAATTCTTGTATGAGTTTATCGAGGGTTACGTTTGATTTGAAGGTAAACATCACCGGCTCGGCATTGATGGCCACAACTTTAAGGTAGTCTTTGAGTTTGGCTTCCTTTGCTTCGAGCGTTTGTTCGTGTATTTTGATGCGTCCATCGCGGTAGGCCTTTGCATCTACTGCTGCAACAATGCCAGTATGCGAATAGCTGCCTTGTATCTGGCGGTATATGTAGAAGGATGTTTCTTCGTTGCGTTCGAGTATACCATTTTCAAGCATTTCATGAAATGTGGATCGGGAAGCCTTCAGTAAATCAATACCCTTAACTTGGGGGCCGCTCGGTGCGTAGTCGGGTCGAATTACACGGAGAAAGCTCTCCTGATTCGATCCCAAAATAGCTTTAACCTCCGTAGCTGTATAAGAGTCATACGGCCTGGAAACAATTTTTTCAACAGAATCCTTTCTAGGCAAAACGCCGTTAAACGGCCTTATCAAACTCATTTTGATCCGTAAAATGCAATAATGGTTTGTGCGAGTTCTTCGGCAATGCGTTCCTGTGCTTCAACGGTTGAAGCGCCAATGTGCGGAGAAACGCTAATGCGTGGATGAGCTAAAATATCGGCTCTTGGCATAGGTTCATTTTCAAATACATCGAGCCCGGCAAATGCTAATTGACCCGAATTCAATGCCGCTAACAAGGCATCCTCATCAATTACCCCTCCACGGGCGGCATTCACAATTCCACTTCCGCGCTTCATTATGCCTAGTTCTTCTGTCCCCAAAACAGCCTTGCCATTCACTTTTCCGGGAACATGCAAGGAAACAAAATCGCTGTTCTTCAGGAGTTCCTCCATCGGAATTGTCTTAATAAGCAGTGTGTGAGAGGAAGCATCCTGTGCAAAAGATATGGTAAGTTCAACCTCATCGAGAAACGGATCACTGGCAATAACCCGCATACCCATGCCGATTGCCATGCGTGCCAATGCTTGGCCAATACGACCAAAGCCAATAATGCCCAAAGTTTTGCCTTGCAACTCAGATCCTGCTGAATAGTGTTTTTTCAACTCGTTGAAGGCAATATTTCCTTCGTTACGCATGCGGTGATTGGAATCCTGCAGAAAACGTACGCCGCTGAAAAGATGCGACAATACCAGTTCTGCTACCGATTGCGAAGAAGCGGCCGGCGTGTTAAACACTTTGATACTTTTCGCTTCAGCGTGTTTGATGTCAATATTATCCATACCCACACCGGCACGTCCTAACATGCGAATGCCCGGACATGCATCAATGATATCGGCGGTAATTTTCGTAGCACTGCGCACCAAAACCACTTCATAGCCACCAGCCTTTATGCCGTCAGTAAGTTGGTCCTGCGGAATTTTTGTAGTATCCACCTTAAAGCCGGCCTTTTCAAGCATTTCTTTGCCGGAAGCATCGATGCCGTCGTTGGCAAGAATTTTCACCATAACTATGCGTGTTGTTTTTCAAATGTTTGCATTACGTCAACCAGCACCTGTACACTTTCGAGGCTCAGAGCATTGTACATCGAGGCGCGGTAGCCTCCCACTGAACGGTGTCCCGCCAAGCCACTAATTCCAGCTTGCTTTAACATATCGTTGAAGGCTGCTTCGTGTGTTGCATCTACCATAACAAAGTTGGCATTCATCCACGAACGATCTTCAACCGCAACGGTACCTTTGAATTGAGAGTTGCGGTCGAGTTCATTATAAAACAATTCGGCCTTGGCGCGATTGCGTTGCTCAATAGCATCTACTCCTCCAAAATTGTCGAGCCATTCGAGGGTGAGCATCGAAACATACACTGCAAAAACGGGCGGGGTGTTGTACATCGATTCGCCTTCTACATGAATTTTATAGTTCAGCATCGTAGGCATGGTGCGCTGAATGCGTTCGAGCATCGATTTTTTCAGAATAACCATCGTGGCGCCAGCCGGCCCCATGTTCTTTTGCACTCCGGCATAAATCAAATCGAATTGCGTGGCGTCGAAGCGGTGCGAAAAGATATCCGACGACATATCGCAAACAAGTGGCACGGGTGATTTCGGAAAGCTCCGCATCTGAGTTCCATAAATGGTATTGTTGGAAGTGATATGGAAATAATCGGCATCGTTCGGAATCACATAATCCTTCGGAATAAAGGAGAAATTCTTGTCTTCGGAGCTGGCTACCACGGTGGTTTCGCCGTAGTGTTTGGCTTCCTTGATGGCACGCGAAGCCCAAACGCCGGTATTAAGGTATGCTGCTTTCGTGTTTAGAAAATTATGCGGAACCATGGCGAACTGCGTGGATGCTCCGCCCTGCAAAAAGACAACGGCGTAATCTTCGTTGAGGTTAAGGAGCTTTTTTACGAGCTGCTCGGCCCGATCAAAAACAGCAATAACATTTTTACCGCGATGCGAAATTTCGAGCAGCGATAGTCCGGAGTTTTCGAAATTGATGCAGGCCTCCGATGCTTTTTGAAGGACTTCTTTTGGAAGGATAGCAGGACCTGCGCTAAAGTTGTGAATCGACATAAAACATTTGAATTGCGTTCAAAGGTAATAATTCAATGTCTTATGGAGTGGGGGAAACAAAAAACCCCGAAAATCGGGGTTGAGAATTATTCTTTTGTCTTGGTTTCGGCAAGCGTATTGCCACGTTCATCGAATTGAACCGCGTTTATTCGCTTTCCTTCTCTAAAACTAACTGTGTAGGCTGGCGTACCTTGCAGGGTGTAAAATACCCAATCGCCTTCTTTTTTACCATTTAAATAGCTGCCTTTACCAGAAACGGTTCCGTTGTTATAGTAATTCATCCAAATGCCATCAGGAAGCCCTGCTTTATAACTGCCTGCCTCCAATAGATTTCCACTAGCATCAGACATGATAAACGAATAATTGGCATTATCGGAATACTGAGTTAATTTTAATTTCTCCCCTTTTGGCAAGGCATATTCAGTTTGAGCGTATGCTAAAAGACCGACTGTAAGACAAATAAGAAGAGCGCATGCATTTTTCATAATCAACGTGTTTATCAATCCTACGTATAAAGTTAAAAAATGTTTTCATATTTTCATCACTTTGGCTTAACATTAATTTAACATTGAAGGCGCTTAAGGCGTAACTTGTTTATTTATTGGGCATTAAAATTTAAAAAAGTGGAGTTATTTTCGGCCCAATTAACGTCTTACACCGTATTGTTTTCTATTTTTGCAGCTCAATAGCAACGAATTCAGAGAATTTTCGTGTTTAGCAAGCAGCAATTTTAATATGGGAGAGCACAATTCAGCTCATGCACACATCCCGAAATTTGGTTTGGCGGGACTCCTTGTTACATTAGGCATTATATACGGCGATATTGGTACTTCGCCTCTCTATGTAATGAAAGCCATAGTAGATGACCGTGTTATTAGCCAGGAACTTATTTTAGGCGGTATGTCCTGTATTTTTTGGACGCTCACCTTACAAACTACAATCAAATATATTTTGCTCATATTAAGAGCCGACAATAAAGGGGAGGGCGGAATTTTTGCTCTTTACGCCTTGGTGCGTCGTACCAAAATAAAGTGGCTACTATTTCCGGCGATAATTGGTGGAGCAGCTTTGTTAGGTGAGGGAATTATTACCCCTGCAATTTCAGTTTCTTCTGCTATTGAGGGTTTACGCGAATCGTATCCTCACATCAGCACAATACCAATTATTATAGGTATTTTATTTTTTCTCTTTGCGGTGCAGCAGTTTGGTACCAAATCGATTGGGAAATTTTTTGGGCCAGTCATGCTTACCTGGTTTTTAATGCTCGCCATTTTGGGTATCGCTCATTTAATTCATGCTCCTTGGGTTTTAAAGGCATTAAGTCCGCATTATGCTTTTGATTTATTGAGCCGTTATCCTAATGGATTTTGGATATTGGGAGCCGTATTTCTTTGTACCACCGGGGCTGAAGCGCTATATTCAGATCTAGGCCATTGCGGGAAACGAAACATTAGAGCCTCGTGGATTTTCGTGAAATTTTCGTTAATTCTCAATTACTTTGGTCAGTCGGCTTGGTTACTTAGTCATGAAGGACAACTATTGGAAAACAAGAATCCTTTCTATTCGTTAATGCCTGAGTGGTTTTTTATCCCTGGCTTTATTATTACTACTATTGCCACAATAGTAGCAAGTCAGGCATTAATAAGTGGTTCTTTTACCCTAATTAATGAGGCCATTCGTCTTAATTTGTGGCCCAAAGTACGTATTTCATACCCGACCCTCCTGAAAGGGCAACTTTATATTCCATCCATCAATTGGCTCTTGTTTTTGGGATGCGCCAGCGTGGTTTTATTTTTTAAAGAATCAAGTGCTATGGAAGCCGCTTATGGACTCACCATTATTATTGGCATGATGATGTCGTCTACTTTGCTTGTTTTTTACATGCGTATGAAGCGATTTGCACCCTGGATAGTTGGTTTGTTTATTTTAACCTATCTAACGGTTGAGTCGAGTTTTTTAATTGCTAACATTAAAAAAATCCCGGATGGTGGATATATTTCATTGTTTATAGCATTATTCATTGCGTTAATCATGTGGATTTGGTACGATGCTCGTAAAATCCGCAATTCCTATGTTGAGTTTGTAAATCTCAACGAATACCTTGAATTACTCTGTGAGCTCAAACAAGACCTTTCTGTCCCAAAATATGCTACCCATTTAGTGTTTTTAACAAGCGCTAACAATGACGAACAGCTAGAGTCAAAAATAATTTATTCCATTCTCCAGAAGCAACCTAAACGCGCAGATATTTATTGGTTTTTACACGTTGATGTGGTAGATGAGCCTTATCGCATGGAGTATAAGGTAAACGAAATTGTAAACGATGCCGTTATTCGTGTAGACTTTCTTTTAGGTTTCCGTGTCGCTCCTCGCATTAATCTAATGTTTCGAAAAGTAGTGCAGGATTTGGTAAAAGATCACGAAGTGGATATTGTTTCACGTTACGAATCACTCAACAAGAATCAGGTAATCGGTGATTT
>JBKCHQ010000056.1:0-15462 GCA_046302715.1 Bacteroidia bacterium
TTATTACACAGGTTTTTCAGGAAACGGTAATTGAAAAAGGCTTGTATTATCCGCCCGATCCTTCGAGCCGAGGTTCGTGCTTTATAGGCGGTAATTTAGCGCATAATTCGGGTGGACCGCGTGCTGTGAAATATGGAGTTACCCGTGATTATGTGCTCGATTTGGAGGTGGTACTGGCTGATGGCACCATTATGCGCACCGGCGCACGTGTGTTAAAAAATTCAACCGGCTACAATTTAACGCAACTCATGATTGGCAGCGAAGGTACGCTTGGCATCATTACCGAAGTAGTGTTTAAGCTGATTCCTTATCCACCCCTAAACAAAGTTCTGTTGGCGCCATTTAAATCGCCAAAAGATGCCTGTGCTGCAGTTTCGGCAATTTTTAGAGCCGGCATCACTCCTTCGGCACTCGAATTTATGGAACGCGATGCCATTGACTGGACCTTGCGCTTTCGCGACGATATTGCCTTGCAGATTGGCCCTGAAGAACTAGCGCACTTGCTAATTGAAATAGACGGAACCCACGAGGAACAAATTATGCGCGACATCGAAACGCTTATTCCGGTGCTCGAGTCGTTTGGTTGTATGGAAATTCACTTTGCCGAATCCGAAGCGCAGAAAACCGACCTCTGGAAATTACGCCGAAGTGTTGCCGAGGCCGTTAAGTCGAATTCTACCTATAAGGAAGAAGACACGGTGGTGCCCAGAGCCTCTCTGCCCGAATTGCTGGAGGGTGTAAAAGCTATTGGTGCGAAATACGGCTTCAAATCGGTTTGCTACGGCCACGCAGGCGACGGCAATCTGCATGTTAACATCATACGTGGCGAATTAACCGATGCACAATGGAAAATCGATATTCCAAAAGGCATCCGCGAAATTTTCGCATTAGTTGTTTCTCTGGGCGGTACATTAAGCGGTGAGCACGGTATTGGCTTGGTGCAACAACCTTATATGGATATCAAATTCCCTGATTTTCAGCTCGAGTTAATGCGAAAAATAAAATTTGCATTCGATCCCAAAGGCATCCTAAATCCGGGAAAGATTTTTAATTGATTGACAATCCTAAGGAATGATTTGCTTTGATAATCACTAGATTTTTAGTGCAAAATAGGCCTTAATGTCAAATTAAAACAATCCATGTTGCCACTAATGCGTTTATATTGGAAATCAATTGCCGAATTCGTAGTTAATTAGCTGAATATTTTCGTGATTCATCGGTCTCCAACATACTCGTTCTACGTTAAACCTGTTTTGGTTTTTATCTGGCTTGTGCTATATGTCCCCAATGCGGTGGTGGCTCAAGAAGAAATCGGATACTCGGCATCCAATTACTCCGGCGTTCAGGGCTTATTCCTTAATCCAGCCAAAGGTTGCGATTCGAGAATGTTTATTGACGTAAATATTGTGGGTCTCGATCTGTTTGTGCACAATAATTATGTTTACTACGACAGAAAAAATTTCTTTTTATGGAAAAATATTCAAACAGGTTTTCCATCGCTGTCCTTAAATGACCGAGCGGGTTATAAACGTGCACAGGTAATACTTAATGTAACAGGGCCATCGGTTCATCTCAGCGTGGGCAAACATTCCATTGGATTAATAACCCGCGCACGAAGCTATACCTCTGCAAAAATTGATCTGCCCCTGGCCACGCACATTGTTGAAGGGTTTAAATACGGGCCACAGCTTGCTCGACGGTACGACTTGGATAACATGTATGCCAACAGTCTTACTTGGCTTGAGTATGGTTTGAGCTACGGCTATATTTTCCAGCAATCAAAATATACGATGATGAGCGGGGGGATAAACCTTCGCTATTTAAACGGAATAAATGCCATCGGTTTGAATGTGGATAAATTTGATTATGAAGTAAGGGACGATTCCTTGATGGAGTTCTATAATTTTTCGGGACAAATTAAGCAAGCGCTGCCCGCCATGGGCGCTGGAAAAGGTGTCGGGATGGATTTGGGCTTTGAGTACAAGCAAATGAAAGCCGATGCCAGCAGGTATTATCCCAACTCGCCCCGAAGCGGATGTAAAAAAATTGACTACAAATGGAAGGCCGGCGTCTCCTTGCTGGATATAGGATTTATTCGATTTAACCGACTTGCATCAAAACAAGATTTTGAAAATGTGAGCTCGAGCTGGTACAAATACGATTCAACCGGTGTTACCAATTATGGTGGAGCCGATTCGCTTATTGACAGGCGTTTTAACGCCCAAGGGACAATTACCAAAATGCCTGCCTTTAACGCCTGGCTGCCAGCGGCAGTTTCGGCACAATTCGACTACAACTTCGAGAATAATTTGTACGTTAATGCAACGGCTACTTTTGGCCCACGCTTGGGGAATAATGTGCACCGTGGTAGTTTACTCGCAGTTGTTCCACGTTACGAGCGCAAGCGTTTTGAAGTGTCATTACCCTTGTCGCTTTGGAATTACCGCTATCCGCAAATTGGGGCACAACTTAGGCTTAATAACATGTTTATTATTGGATCGGACCGGATTATGCCTTTTGTATTTAGATCCAATGTTTACGGTATGGACATCTACTTTCATCTTAAGTTTTCGCTTTACCGAAATCCTGCATGCAATAAGGGCAAGGCAAAAGGAAAAAGCAAAAGGAAAGGCAGGAGCAGAGGCAAAGGGGGCAGAGGAACTACGGATTGCCCGGCATATAAGTAATTTGGGCTGATTTAAAAGAAAGCACTAAATTTAAGCCATGATAGTTTACAACGTTACAGTAAATATTGACCCCTCGGTTCACGACGACTGGAAGCACTGGATGAAAACCAAACATATTCCCGATGTTTTGTCCACCGGCATGTTTACCGAAAGCCGATTTTTGAGGGTATTGAGCACCGAAGAGGGCGAAGGATTTACCTATTCTGTTCAATATACCGCTCCATCTATGGAACATTACGAACGGTATAAAAACGAATTTGCTCCCGCATTACAGGCCGAACATACCGAACGGTATAAAAACCAATTTGTAGCATTCAGAACCTTATTGGAATGGGCCTGAATTCGAAGCTCGTAAGACCTAAAAAACAGCTCGGTCAGCATTTCCTTACTGATACGTCTATCGCACGCGATATTGCGCACGCTATCAACATTTATGCAGGGCGAAAAGTGCTCGAAGTGGGCCCCGGAATGGGAGTATTAACCCAATTTTTGATCGAACAGCCCCTGGATTTGCATGTGGTAGAAATTGATTCGGAATCGGTGCGCTATCTCGAAAGCAATTTCCCTTCTTTGCATAACCGCATTTTACCAGGCGATTTTTTACGTATGGATATTTCGCGTTACCTCGATTTAGACGGCGCTGTTATTGGAAATTTCCCCTACAATATTTCGTCTCAGATATTGTTTCAATGCCTTAATTACCGAACCCATGTAAGCGAAATTTGCGGCATGTTTCAAAAGGAAGTGGCAGAACGAATTGCTTCAAAACACGGGAATAAGGTGTATGGCATTCTAAGCGTGGTGATGCAAACCTATTACGATATCGAATATCTGTTTACCGTGCACGAGCATGTGTTTAATCCGCCGCCCAAGGTAAAATCTGCAGTAATTAGGTTGCGACGTAAAACCGACGTAAATCTCCCCGTAACGGAGGCGTTTTTCCTTAAAGTGGTTAAGCTGGCCTTTAACCAACGGCGAAAAACACTGCGAAACGCTTTAAAACCAATGTTGCCGGGTAACGGTAAAGAGGAAAAATGGATGGGACTTAGGGCCGAACAGCTTTCTGTGGCCGAATTTGCCGAACTTGCATCAGCATTAAGCAAAACGAATGATTAATCGCTCCAACATAAGGCTCATTATCGTGCTGATGGTGCTTTCTTTGGCGGGCCTAATCAGCATTCAGATTTACTGGATAAATAATGCCATATCACTTGAACAGCAGCGTTTTGAAAGTACTGTAAATACCGTATTGAATAATGTGGTGGAGTTTGTTGAGAAACAGGAAGTAGCGCACAATGTGAGGAAGAAATTCGATGCCTCTCGTCAGGGCAAAACGTTTTTTATGGGAATTGACTCGTTGATTCGGCAAAACATCAACCGAAAAGACACCACCACTTCTGGACTTGTATTCTGGAACGAGGTTAGTCCGGGCGAAATACAAACCGAACTCAGGCAACTTAATGCCGACGGAAGCGTCGAGGTTATCGAAGAAAGTTTCAGCGATTCTGCGGGAGGCTCCACCGTAAAAAAAATCCGAAAATCGAAACAAACGCAGCGGGGAACGGTGTTTTCAGATGTAACGGGTACCGTAAGTTCTTTGAATCGTGGCAACGACCCGCGGCTCGAGCGGCTTATGAAGAAATCAGGGCTGGTTACCGATGTGTTTAAAGAACTCTTCGACTTAAACGTAAAAGCAGGTGTTGAAGACCGCGTTAATCCACGCACCATCGACTCGCTGCTTAAAGTAGAATTTAAGGCTGCAGGAATTCAAACGCCTTATGAATTTGGATTATACGATTTTACCAACAACAAAATCTTTGTAGATCATCCCACCGACTACACACGCGAACTGATGAAAACACGCTTCAGAACCCGCCTCTTTCCACACGATATTTTTTACCACCCCGATTATTTAATGGTGTATTTCCCCGAACAAAGCCGCTATATTTTTACTAACCTTAGGTTGATGTTTGCCAGTTCGGCTTTTTTTATTCTCATAATTATTGGCTCGTTCTATTATACCATCTCTACCATTATCAGACAAAAGCGGCTTTCTGATATAAAGAACGACTTTATAAACAATATGACGCATGAATTAAAAACTCCAATTTCAACGATATCGCTTGCCTGCGAAGCCCTCAACGATGCTGATGTGGCCAAAACACCACGTATGCAGGAAAACTACACGCGCATGATTGCTGAGGAAAACAAACGTCTGGCGCAGCTGGTTGAAAACGTGTTGCAAACCGCCCTTTTAGACAAATCCGATTTTCAGCTGCAGCATGTAAATGTGAACATGCATCAAATCATTGAAAAAGTATTGGGCAGTCTCAACATGCAGCTTGAACGTAAAAAAGTAAAAGTGAGTAAGGCGCTCCACGCCAATCGATGCGAAATATCGGGCGATCCGGTGCATTTAACCAATGTGGTCATCAACCTTATTGATAATGCCATTAAGTATTCGCCTGAAGCCCCTGAAATTCGTATTGAAACTAAAGAGGCTAACGGGCAATTTTTACTCGCCATAAGCGATAACGGAATTGGAATTTCGAGGGATCAGCAAAAACGTGTTTTTGAAAAATTATATCGTGTGCCAACTGGTAACATTCATAATGTAAAGGGATTTGGATTGGGGCTGAGTTATGTTAAGGCCATTGTTGAAAAACATAAAGGCGTGATTCGCTTGGAAAGCGAACCCGATGTTGGCAGTACATTCAATATCTATCTTCCTTATAATCAAAATGCTGATTAGCGGACTGCAGAATTGTCAGTCGCTTGTTTAAGCATGGTTTTTGAGCCAAAAATGCTTAAAAATTATTGTCATGAAAATTTTACTCGCTGAGGACGACCCCAATCTGGGAGCCATCATAAAAGAATACCTCGAAGCCAAAGGATACCAAACACATCTCTGTTTGAACGGGGAAGAAGCATTTAAAATATTTTTACGCGAAAAGTGGAATTTAGGTGTATTTGACGTAATGATGCCCATTATGGACGGATTTACGCTTGCCAAAGAAATCAGAAATCACAACAAGGAAATTCCCATAATTTTTCTCACCGCCAAATCCATGAAAGAAGATACACTCGAAGGATTTAAGGTAGGCGGCGATGATTATATTACCAAGCCGTTTAGTATGGAAGAATTGCTCATGCGCATAAAAGCCATCCTAAAACGCACCGAGCGAAGCGACGGTACCACCGCAGCACAAGAATTTACAATTGGCAAATACCGTTTTAATCCACTGCTAAACCAATTGCATTTTAACGGCACAGCACAAAAACTCACCTCTAAGGAAGTAGAGCTACTCAGACTTCTGTGTATGCATAAAAACGATACCTTGGAGCGTAATTTTGCTTTACGTGCCATTTGGACCGAAGACAATTATTTTAATGCCCGTAGCATGGATGTATACATTGCCCGTTTGAGGAAATACCTTCATAACGACCCCAATATCGAAATTATTAATGTGCACGGTAAGGGTTTTAAATTGATTGACCGCAGCACGGCATAGTAAATTGCCGTTGTTATACGGTTGAATTTTTATAAGATTCAATCTTTTTGAAATTCAATATTAAGGGGAGCGTATAGAAAAGCACTATTGCCGCACATATCAAATATGTGAAACGTATATTATTTCCGGTATGAAAAAACGGCAAGGCGCATAAGGCACTTAAGGCCACGCGATGAAGAATATTAATGGATTGAAAGACCGAGCTCACCCTGCCAATACTTTGATTGGGCACATGCTGAAAAAGCCAGGTCGTGCGTAATACGCGTGCCCCGGCATTGGTAATGCCCAAAACCACCGAAAGTGCAAGGTATAGCATTATGGATTTCGAAAATCCTGCAATGAGGTAGGTGAGTACGGTAACCAACATCATGGCTATAACTCCCATAACGAGCCCCTTTTTCCTAAAAAGTCGAATTATTACTATGCCTGCCAGCATTGCGCCAACCGCGTAGGCCATCTCAGCAATAGCGTAAACTCCCGGCCCTGCTTCGAGATGATTGGAGGTATATACCGGAAGTAATTGCTGCACGGTAACCAAGAGTACGATAAAAATAGCATAGGATGCATTTCCAAAAAGGAGGACCTGTCTGTTTTCGTTTAAAAAATGGATACCTGTTTTAATGCGCATTATCACAGAACCGGTTTCGGCATGTCGTTGTGCAATGGCTTTATAGCGAATAGAAGCAATTAACAAAATGCTAATCCAATAGGTTACCGCATCTGCCAAAAAAATTTCATGTAACGTCCATGGAGCGATAGGCGGAATGATGTTATTCCCCGAAAATCCACTGAGCAAAGCCGCACCAATAGCGCCTGATATAATGGAAGTGCTTTGCCCCACGATTTCGGTGGTTGAGGTAAATTTACCGTAATGTTGTTTCTCGGTAATTTCTTGTCCAAAGGCGTACAATGCCGGATAATGAATGTTGTAAATAAGAATGGTTCCCGAAAAAACAATCAACGCACCGATTGCACCCACATCGCCGATTAAAAATCCATATAGACTTACTGAGCTGAGTAATATTCCTCCAAATAAATTAATCCCTAAAAACACCTCTTTGCGGGCGTATTTATCGATAAGAGTTCCGGCATACAAGCCCCAGAATAACATGAGAAACGTGGTAATGGCATACATCCAGCCAAACATTTCGGGCTTGCCAATTACCTCGCTGAAGTACCATGGAATGGCAAGCATACTTATGCCTTGCGCCAGTCCCGAAATGGCATTGGCAAACAACAACAGAAAATAGGCTTTACGGTTTTGCACGGCGTGGCTAATTTGCGAAAAATACCCACGCCATCAGATCGAGCGATGATTAGCTTTACCAAATAATACATGAGCTTTCTCCGTATTAAATGATGTTATTAATACGGATAGGTTTGAAAGTAATATATTCGTTTAAATTATGCCTTCACCCAAAATTTACACGGTACAGCAGGCGCTGGAACAGATGCAGAAATACTGTGCGTATCAGGAACGATGCAGCGAAGATGTACGCATAAAATTAGTCCAAATGGGTATTCGTGGCATGGATGCCGAAAATATTATCGTAGCGCTTATTTCTGAAAATTATTTGAACGAGAGCAGATATGCCAGCGCTTTTGCAAGGGGCAAATTCAAAAATAACCACTGGGGCCGCATTAAAATAGAATTCGAATTAAAACGTCGAAAAATAAGCGGCCCAAATATCCGAAAGGGGCTGAGCCAAATTTCGGAAAGCGACTATCAAGCCATGATTTTAAAACTTACAAAAAAACTAGACAATAAAGCTACTTACAAACACGACCGTAAGGCTCTAATGGTACTTTACAGAAAACTTATGCAAAGGGGCTTCGAAACCGATTCAGTAAGAAACGTTCTTGGCGCCAGCACCGAAGATTAACCCGGAAATCCGCTTATAAAATCCTGAAATAGCGCTAGCGCTAAACTGAGGAATATGCCCGTTATTAAAACAAAGTTAAATGCAGCATTCGCATTAATACGTTCTGGAGCAGTTCCATCACCATTGAAGGCATATACTACAGGTCGAAAATAATAGTAAACGCCGATAAGTGAACCTAAAACCGCGAGCAATACCGCATAAATTAAATAGCTATTAAATGCAGCTAAAAATGCCATATACTTCCCAAAGAAACCTGCTAATGGTGGAATTCCGGCTAATGAAAACATCGATACAACAGTGGCAGCAGTAAGCAAGGGATTGTTTTTTGAAAGCCCTTTAAACTGATCGAGCGACAATTCGTTATTTACCCCGCTAAGCGCAATTATTACAGCAAAAGCCAATACTGAGGCAACCGTGTAAGCCGCCGAATAATAGAAAATGGCGGATGGGCTAAGCTCATTAAGAGCTACAACAGGTAAAATCATATACCCGGCATGCGCCACACTAGACCAAGCGAGCATTCGTTTGGCCTCATTTTGCATAATGGCCGAAATATTACCCAGTAAAATGCTTATAACTCCGATGCTCCACAGCATGGTAAACCAAATGCCATCCACCCCTGAAAAGCAAGTATCAAACAATTTATAAAACGAAGCGATAGCTGCTGTTTTTACTACCGTTGACATAAATGCAGTAATTAAGGTTGGTGCACCTTGATATACATCGGGTGTCCAAAAATGAAAAGGTGCTGCTCCGAGTTTAAAACAGAAACCAATCATCACCAACATAATTCCTGTATTGAATAACATCGAAGTTTTTTCGGTTCCGTTAACATAATCAGAAATTACGGCCAAATCAAAACTGTTACAAACCCCGTAAATAAGGGTAATTCCAAATAAAAGCACCCCAGAGGCAAAGGCCCCCATAAGAAAGTACTTAAGAGCCGATTCGTTGGAACTGAGGTTGAGTCGTCGGCTACCAGCAAGGATGTAAAGTGCAATCGATAGAATTTCGATACCCACAAACAACATCACCAAGCTGCTGTAGGAAAACATAACCAGTGCACCCGTGCAGGCAAAAATCATCAAGGCATAAATATCAGCTACGTTGCTGTCTTCGTTACGAAAATGCCAGGTTGCGATAAGAAAGAGCAGCAGGGTAATGATAAGAATGAGACCAGTAAATGAAACCGCATAGTTATCGTACACCATCATCCCGTACCAACCGTAAGCCTTATTCCAGTCGAGCGCATTGGTAACTAAAGCTGCTACGATGCCGATTATGGCTACAGGTAATAGCCACGATTTCTTTTCAAAAGCACCTAAAAACAGAATTAAAAAGCCAAGTAAAGAAAGTAAAACCAGTGTAGCCATAGTTAATATGCCATTAGGTGCTCATCAATTTGATGCAGCAGAAATTTAACCGATTCGTCGGTGAGGTTAAAGATAAATTGCGGGTAAATTCCAAAAAATAGAATAAGCCCAACAATAGGAAAAAATACCAAGCGCTCCTGCATAGTTAAATCGACAAACCCTTGGGTTTGCACTTTATCTCCCAGCATGACGGATTGATAGCCCCGCAACATATAAACCGCACCCATAATTATGGTGAGTCCGGCGAGTCCGGCATAATAATAGTCGGTTTCGTAAAGTGCATTAAGGAGCATAAACTCTCCAATAAAACTATTGGTCAAAGGCAAGGCCGCCGAAGCAAACGTAATTACCATAAACACCGAAGCAAAAACAGGCGCCAGTTGGCGTATACCGCCCAAGTCATCCATGTGGTTGGTATTTAAACGCGTACTTAAAATTTCGCACACAAAAAATAAGCCTACAACGTTAACGCCGTGCGCAATCATTTGAATGAGTGTAGCTTGAATACCCACCTGACTCAGTGTGAAAATTCCTGATGTGATAAGTCCAACGTGAGCAATAGATGACCAAGCCACCATGCGTTTGTAGTCGCGTTGACCAATGGCCACCCAAGAACCATACAAAACGCCTGCAATACACATGATAATTGCTACATCGGAGTAGGCCACGACTGCATGCGGTGTAATTGGCAATATCCAGCGGATGATGGAATAAATGCCCATTTTTAGCATGATACCCGACAAAAGCATGGCACCGCTGTTTGGCGCTGTGGTGTAGGTATCGGGCTGCCATGAGTGAAAAGGTAAGAGCGGAATTTTAATGGCATAGGCAAGAAAAAACGCCCAGAATATCCAACGTTGTGTGATTGGATCGAGCTGTAAATTATACCACGAACCTATATGAAACGAATTGCCTGCAATAAGGTACAAGTAAATGATGGCAGCAAGCATCACCAAACTACCGCTTAAAGTGTAGATGAAAAATTTAAAGGTGATACGTACCTTGTTTTCGCCGCCCCAGAGCAGGATGATGAAATAAATGGGGATGAGCGCTAACTCCCAGAAAATATAGTACAGAAAGCCATCGAGCGATACAAATACGCCCACCAAAGCGCCTTGCATGGCCAACATAAGAAAGTAAAACAAGCCCGATGGAGAAAACTCGCGCTTCCATGTACTGAGTACAATAAGTGGTAACAAAAAATTGGTGAGTATTACCATTAACAGGCTTATGCCGTCGAGTCCGATAAAAAATTCAACCCCTAGATTCTTTATCCAAGGCACCTCAACGATTCCTTGCATATTGGCCAAGAAGCCTTTACGGTAATTTATGTTGAATAAATAAATAACGTATGCCGTTAAGGCTGCACTGGTTAAGGTAGAAGCCAATGCAATTTTTTTAGCTTGACGTGGCAAGAGCAAACACAACAAGCCAAAAATAAACGGAACCACCAGAAGGGCTAAGGTCAGCGATCCGGTAAGAGGCAGTAGAGTGGAGGCGGTCGGCTGCATGCTTAGTTCAAGTATAGATTAGCGGCAAGAATTAACAAAATACCTATGACCATGGCAAAAACATAAAAACCAACATTACCAGTTTGCAGGAACCGTAAGGTGCGCGACCCTAGTACCACAAGCTGGCCCGAACCGTTTACTAAACGGTCAAAGAAAGCCAATTCACCAAAACGATGGATATACCCCGATAAAGCTAGAAAGGGTTTAGAAACAATCGTATCATACAATGTATCAACACGATATTTTTCAACAAGCAATTTTTGCCAGGCAGGAAGCGATTCTTCATCAGACGCAGGAACATGTGCGTTACGCAGGTATCGTGAATAGGCTATGAAAATAATTCCTAAAACGGCAGCTACCGAAACCGCCATTAAGAGATATTCCAATTCGTGCGATAGATGTACATGGCTTAATCCTTTCGTCACCAAGGCTGTTCCAGCCAAAATAGGTGTAAAAAATGAATCAAGCCAATGACTACCGCCCAACACTTCGGGTACATTCACAAATCCGGCAATAACCGAACACAATGCCAATACCATTAGCGGAATGGTCATCGTTAAAGGAGATTCGTGAAGATGATGTTCCTGCTCGTGTGTTCCTCTAAATTTGCCAAAGAAAGTTAGGAAGTACAAGCGAAACATGTAAAAAGCAGTCATTAGGGCTCCGAGCACTCCCAAAACCCATAAAACGGGACTGTGTGCAAAGGCAGAGGCTAAAATTTGATCCTTCGAAAAGAAGCCGGCCAAAGGCGGCAAACCTGCAATAGCTATAGTTCCAATGGTAAATGTTACGAATGTGATGGGCATGTGTTTTTTAAGGCCGCCCATTTTCCGAATGTCTTGTTCTCCGCCCATAGCGTGAATTACTGAACCTGAGCCGAGGAATAATAATGCTTTGAAGAAAGCGTGAGTAAAGAGGTGGAAATAGGCAGCTGTGTATGCGCCCATTCCCAAGGCAAAGAACATATATCCCAATTGAGATACCGTAGAATATGCCAAAACCTTTTTAATGTCGTTTTGTTTTAAGCCGATACTTGCGGCAAAAAGAGCCGTAGCTAAACCTACGATCATGATTATTTCTTGCGTGTAAGGTGCGAGGCTAAAAAGGAGATTGCTGCGTACAATGAGATAAATACCTGCTGTTACCATGGTTGCCGCATGGATAAGTGCCGAAACAGGCGTGGGGCCCGCCATGGCATCGGGCAGCCAGGTAAATAAAGGAATTTGAGCCGATTTACCTATTGCACCAATAAAAAGTAAGAGGGTGGCATTTCGAATCAGCGGATCGTTCATATCAATGCTGAGCGCCTGAAATTCAATGCGGGTATATTCGAGTGTTGAAAAACGAAGATATAAAAGGAAAATACCTAAGAGTAGCCCTAAATCGCCAATTCGATTCATGATAAAAGCTTTATTGGCGGCTTTATTGTAATCGTTGTTTTTATGCCAAAAACCAATAAGCAGGTACGAGCATAAGCCCACGCCCTCCCAGCCGATGAACAGCATAAGATAATTGCTGCCCATTACCAAGGTTAACATGAAAAATACAAAGAGATTAAGATAGGCAAAGAACTTATGGAAATTCTCGTCATCGTGCATGTATCCTATGGAATACACGTGTATAAGGAAACCAACTCCGGTAATGACCAGCATCATCATTATGGAGAGATGATCAATCTGAATACTGTAGTTAACCGATATGGAGGCCACATGTATCCATTCCAACAGAATGATGCGCATGGGTTCGGTAGCGGCAGATACTGATGGAAAGAGCATTACGGTCATTGCAAAAGGCAGCAAAATCATAGCAGAAGCTATTGCCCCAAGAACGTTGCGAGGCATTGATTTTCCAAAGAAAATGCTGATTATAAAACCGAGCAGAGGTAGGATGGGGATTAACCAGGTGTAATGTTCCATGTTTAGCTCACCATTTTAAGTTTTTTAATGCATTGATGTCGGTGGAGCGGATATTTCGGTAAATCATCACCAAAATTGCCAGTCCTACTGCTACTTCAGCAGCAGCCACCACCATAATGAAAAATACAAACACCTGGCCGTCCTGATTGCCATTAAAGCGGGAAAATGCCGCCAGCAGCACATTCACAGAATTAAGCATAAGCTCTATTGACATGAAGATTATGATAAAGTTACGACGCAACAAAACGCCCATAACTCCAATCGAAAAAAGCATGGAGCTTAAAAAAAGATAATGGTTAATGCTGAGTGGACCCAGCATATTGTTGAGTGCTTCCATTAATCGTTAACGTGTTTTTTACCCAAAATAACGGCGCCAACCATGGCAGAAATAAATAGAATTGAAGCCACCTCAAAAGGCAGCAAGAAATCTTTAAACAACACCTTGCCCACTTCTTTCGCAGTTCCAAATCCATCGCTTAGCTCTTTTACGGGCTGCATCGTAAAGCCTTTAAGTGAAGCCGCCAAAATGAGCATTAACAAACAACCAGAAATTACGGCCGCCAACTTGGCCATAAAAGGTTTATGGGGCTCGGTTTCTTTGTTGAGATTAAGCAGCATGATTACAAACAGAAAAAGCACCATAATAGCCCCTGCATACACAATGAGATTAACGATGGCCAGAAAATGCGCATCGAGTAAAATGTAATGCCCGGTGATGGAGAAAAAACAAATCACCAGCCATAGAACACTGTAAATGGGGCTTTTAGAAAAAACCACCATCAAAGCCGAAGCCAGTGTTAGGGTGGCGAGTATAAGAAAGACTATGGACGTCATAGAAATAAATGCGCTGCGAAATTATGCATTTTCGTTAATAGAAATGCATCCAACACAACCCCTCTATTAACCAAACGTTTTTAATAATGTTGAAATCGTCGAAAAATAATATTCGGCGCGAGCATTGAATATAATACGCCGCTTAAAAAACGCGGTACTTAATTTCGTTGCCTTTCAACGAAAAATCATACCGTAGCATGATTTCATGCGAGCCTCCAACTGTCCCGGCCCAGCCGTTTACAACCTGGTCATAGGCATAACCGCATCTGAAGTTTTTACTGAGCTTAACATCGGCATAAAATGAAAGTGCATCACCGGTTCTGAAAGCCAGTCCACCGCTTAACAAATCGTTCCAATAAAGCGTTGCATTCAGGTCGAGTTGCAGGGGAGCGCCACCTACTCCTTTTATCATTGCAGCGGGCTTTAACTTTAATTCAGGCGCAACATCAAACACATAACCTCCATGCAACTGAAACTGCGTTCTGTAGCGTGCATCTACAAAATCTTTGAACTCACGGTCGGCCAAAATATGGTTTCGCAAATGCGGAAGCGACAATCCTGCAAACCACTTGTCGCTATACCAAAATACACCGGTCCCAAAATTCAAACTCCATGCATTTATGTTATTGGCGAAGGCGGCATCATAATTTTGGTCGCTAGACGTTAGAAACACGTCATTTAGTGTGGCGCTGAAATTTCTTAAACCCGACTGGAGTCCAAACGACAGATTAGAGTTTTTTAGCGTAAGCCGGTATGCATAGGTTAGTTGAATATTGTTGGATTGAATAACCCCGGCTCGATCGTTGGTAAAGGTGAGGCCTAAACCCATATTTTCCTTGGGTAAAGGTCCATGTATCGACATATTGGCGGTTTGAGGGGCTCCAGGGAATGCCAGCCATTGGCTTCTAAATCCACCAATAGCCTGATAATAATCCAGGGTTCCTGTGTATGCAGGATTTACGAGCATTGAATTATAGTAATACAATGTCTTTAGTGGATCTTGCTGTGCGTGGGCACAAAAAATCGACAGCAAAAAAGTGCCGCCTAAAATTACTTTCTTCATGATTCTTAACGCCATAGTGTAATAAAGTCTTTACGGATTTCTACTTCTCCTTCAATTTGCAGCTGATAATAATAGGTTCCCTCGGGAAGCACTTCCCCGAATGGCACCAGTCCCCGATTGGCTGTTCCATTCCAGTCGTTCTGATAATTATCGGCCTGATAGACCATTTGCCCCCATCGATTTCGAATTTCGAGTTGCGCCGCTCTGCCGTTTAGATTCTCAATTTGGAAAAAGTCGAAATTGCCGTCGCCATTGGGCGAAAATCCTTTGGGCACTACTACCTCCGTATTTCGGCATTCGGGCGAATCGGCGCCTAAAACGGTGATGTTGATCGTATCGCGTGCCGCGCAATCTCCGTTTGTTGCAATTACTTCAAGTTGATTTTGCCCCCTTGCTAAGCCCGTTAACTTGGGAGCATTTGTTTGATCGCCCGAAATTAATGCAGCACCGCTTATGATGTTCCATTGCAATTGTGCTCCCTGACTAAAGTTATTGGTTAACACGAGCGGTTGTTGATTTTCGCAAATTGTGGTGTCACCGAGTAAATTTATAAATGGAGGTTCTGTTGTGGTAATCAATACCGTATCCGAAGAGCGGCAAACACCAGTGGAGATAGTCCATATCAAAGTATCTGTTCCAAACGTCGATGCTACAAATGAGGTCGCTGGATCGCTGGAATCCAG
>JBKCHQ010000057.1:0-20379 GCA_046302715.1 Bacteroidia bacterium
TCTTTGCGCAGGTATAGATAGAAGCGTTTAAAGCTTTCCTTATCGAGGTTGTACAGATCAAACTCTTCGTAGTCGGTAGCATCGTCGATGTAAAAACGCAGCTTGTGGAAATTGGATGAAATAACGTAGCTGCATTCCTTGTGGTTATTCTTGTAACCGAATGCCTGATCTTTAACGGCTTCGAGGTTGCGTGTTTTGTTGTCTTTGAGCTCGATAACGCCCACTACTTTTTCGTCTTTCAGGATGGCGCCGTCGGCCTTTTTAGAATTGGCCTCGTTCTTCTTCTCGGTTTCGATGTTGTAGGGATGTTCGGGATACACCGAATAGCCCAGCACCGCACCAAACACGTCTTTTATAAAGCCTTCCTGGTATTGTTCTTCTTTGGCAACCTTGATGTTCTTAATTTTTTCGGGCGAATACACGCGTTTGTATTCGAGATACGCACTTTCGATGAGGCTTTCGTCGATAGCACTCAGGTACTTTTTTATAATGGATTCTTGAAATAAGGGCATTTATATGCTGATCGATTTATTAATAATCTATTAATGTTAAGACTTAATGCACACATTCTTAGCCTCGGTAAAAAACCGTAAGGCCTCCCATCCGCCTTCGCGGCCCAACCCGCTGTGCTTAACCCCACCAAAGGGCGTTCGCAAATCGCGTAGCATCCAGCAGTTAATCCAAACAATGCCGCTTTGCAAACGGCCTGCGAGTTTTTGCGCTCGGTGTATGTTGCTGGTCCATACCGAAAAGGCTAAGCCATACGGTGTGGCATTGGCATAAGTAATGGCATCTTCATCGCTATCGAAGGGGAACAAGGTTACCACCGGTCCAAAAATCTCTTCCTGGTTGGTGCGGCAATAGGGATCCAGTGCTTCAAAAACAGTGGGTTCGATAAAATATCCGCTGCCCGGCTCATGGAGGCGTTTTCCGCCATGGAGCAACACGCCGCCCTCCTCCTGAGCAAGCTTTATATAGCCTAAAATTTTATTCATGTGTGCTTCAGATACCACCGCTCCCAATTGGCTGGTATCATCATCGGGCGGGCCCACTTTAAGCTTCTTTACTTTATCGACAAATGCCGTTTTAAACGCTTCGTAAATACTGCGTTCAATGTAAATACGCGAACCACACAGGCAAATCTGACCTTGGTTGGAGAATGCTGCACGAACTGTTTCTGATACGGTTTTTTCAAAATCGCAATCGGCAAAAACCAGTGTAGCATTTTTGCCGCCCAGCTCCAGCGAGGTTTTCTTAAAATGGGGTGCTGCCATCTGCGCAATTAAGGCCCCGGTTTGCGTTCCGCCGGTAAACGACACTGCCTTAACGCGTGGGTCGGTAACCAAAGGTTCGCCAATGGCGGCACCCGGCCCATGTAATACATTAATTACTCCGGGTGGGATGCCGGCTTCGCTGCACAGTTTCGAAAAATAAAATGCAGTAGCCGGGGTAAGTTCTGAGGGCTTGGCCACAACGGTATTGCCTGCTGCGAGCGCCGGAGCAATTTTCCAGGTAAAAAGATACAGCGGCAAATTCCAGGGTGAGATGCAGGCCACAGCACCCAAAGGCTGCCTTAAGGTGTAATTGAGCGTTGTTTCATCAGTTTGATGTGTCTCGGTTGACTGGTGCAAAATTGCGGTTGCAAAAAAGCGAATATTAGCAATTGAACGGGGAATGTCCACCGAAAGTGCCACTTTAAGGGGTTTGCCGTTATCAAACGATTCGATGCGTGCCAAAAGCTCCAAGTCGCGCTCCATGAGTGTTGCCAGGCGTAACATACAATCGGAACGAAAGGCAGCACCAGCCGCCGACCAAGCCTCATATGCTGCCGAAGCCGCCTCAACAGCTTGCTTTACATTGGCACTGCCCGCACAAGCAATTTTACCGTACACCCTACCGCTTGCCGGATGCACATTCTCGATCCAGGCATCGTTATCGGGGCTTACAAATTTGCCGTTTATATAGTGTGTTATGGTATTTATGGTTGGTTCGGGTAGTGTAGCATTCATAATCTACAAATATGCTTATTTTATGTGGAAGATGCTGTACACTACTTCCAGGCCTTGGATGAGGAAAACAGAATTAATGGTAGGGTTAGCGGATAAACGCTGCGAAATAAAAGCCACCTCAAGGGGTGACTATTTAACCGATACCATTGTGTAAGCCTAAAAATCCAGAGGTACTCTATCAAGAACCAAAGCAAGGGCAATAAGAGATGCACCACACCAAGAAAAAAAGGCGCGATTAGCCAAATAAAGAGCACTAACGAATATCCTTTTTTTAGTGGGCTGTTAAGGTGTTCGGTTTTCGAAATCCAGCGCCTGCGTTGCGACAGCCATGACGATAATTTATTTTCTGAAACGGTTGTGGTAAAAGCATTGCGTCCTTTTAAAACGGCAAGTTCTTTTGGAAATTTCGCATCCATCTCGGACATGAGCAATACATCATCGCCCGATGCCCGATGTATGTGCGAGTCATATCCATTAACGGCCTGCCAGCTTGTTTTTTTAAAGGCCAGATTGGCGCCACTGGCCAAAATAGGAATGCCCATGCCGCAAGAGGCCGAGGTTATGGTCCACAGGCACAAACTTTCGTAGTACGAAAGCAGCGAAAAAAACGAATTATTTTCCAGCGAAAATACGGGTCCGATTAGCATCGATTTACCTGGCAAAGCTTGCTTACGAACGGCATTAATCCAATCGGCACTCCACCGGGTATCGGCATCGGTAGTTACGATCCAGTCAAATTGCGCCATTTCAATACCTTGCGTTAAAGCCTGCTTTTTGGAGCCCTTATCACTCGGCTCCATGCGCAGCACCGAACTATTCAAAGGCATATGTTTGAATGCAACAGGTCTTTCGGAGCCGTTATCTATGATTATAATTTCCGTGCTTGCCTCTGATTTAAACGCGCTAATCTGCTCTTCTAATGCATTGAGTATAGGTGGTGGTTCGTTACGAACAGGCAACAGTAAGGAAAGCGATACATCGCCCCGGGAATTGCTTAATTCCGGCTCTCTGAGCTGTGTCGAAGCAGCAAGCACACTAAGGACAAACACTCCGAAAGCCAGAATCGAAAAAAAAAGCAGAATGACTTCGGCAGAATTCATTGCCTAAAGTTCGGGGTTATTCTGTTAATTTGTGCGTTATGGATTACAGCCGAATTATTTTAGGTGTTGACCCGGGCACGCAGGTGATGGGATATGGAATTATCGGCATTCGTGAAAATAAGATGGAATTGCTGGATTTGGGCATATTAAAATTACCATCGGCTGACGAGCACGCACTTAAACTACAAAAGATTTTCAAGTTTACCGAGGCGCTCATACAAACATGGAAGCCCGACGAATTGGCTGCCGAAGCGCCTTTTTTTGGTAAAAACGTACAATCAATGCTCAAGCTGGGGCGGGCACAGGGCGTGGTTTTGGCGGCTGCACTGAGTAAAGAAATTCCGGTGCGCGAATATTCGCCCCGCAGTATTAAACAGAGCATTACCGGCAGAGGTGCTGCGAGTAAGGAACAGGTAGCAAAAATGCTGCAGGGATTGCTGGTCATTCCAAACAGTAAAATGCCGCAATACCTTGATGCTACCGACGGACTGGCTGCTGCAGTATGCCATTATTTTCAGTCGGGCAAGCCCATAGAACTGGCAAAAAGCACAAAAACAAAAGGGAACAAAAAATCGTCTTCCTGGGCAAGTTTTATCCACCAAAATCCCAATCGGGTAAGCGGAAAATAAGAGCTTACAATGCGGCAATAATTCTACTGCTCACATCAGCCAAGCGCGCATCATCGGCCTTTGACTTTTCGCGAGAAAAATTCATATCACCCACGTTGTTTATGGGAATTAAATGAATGTGTGCGTGAGGTACCTCTAGCCCAACCACTGCTACACCAACTTTACGACAGGGAATGGATTTTTTAATGGCCGTCGCAACGGTTTGTGAAAAAGAAAATAGATTTTTATACAATTCAGGATCGAGATCGTGAATATCGTCTACCTCCATTTTCGGAACCACCAACGTATGCCCCTCGGCAAGTGGGAATACATCTAAAAAAGCGAAGAAATTGTCGTTTTCAGCAATTTTAAACGAAGGAATTTCACCCTGAATGATGCGGGTAAAAATGCTGGCCATAGCTTATCGGCTAATGTCTAGAATTTCTAAATTTATTTTACCGGAAGGAACTTGTGCTTCAACCTTATCACCCACTTTTTTCCCAAGAAGGGCTTTAGCTATGGGCGAGCTGATTGATATTTTACCAGCACGAAGATCGGCCTCATTTTCTGCAACGAGTGTGTATTGCATTTCGGAATTATTTCCAGTATTGCGAATACGTACTTTAGAAAGAATAAGGACTTTAGAATTATCGAGTTTCGACTCGTCGATGATACGGCAATTGGCTACGAGATCCTCCATTTTGGCAATCTTCATTTCGAGCAACCCTTGCGCTTCCTTAGCGGCATCGTATTCGGCATTTTCGGATAAATCTCCTTTGTCGCGTGCTTCTGCAATCTGAGCTGAAATAGAAGGACGTTCAACGTTGCGCAAATGATCGAGCTCGCCTTGGAGTTTCTTTAGACCTTCTTCGGTTAAGTAAGTAATCTGTGACATAATTATATGCTTTAAAGGACAGAAAACGGAAAGACCCTTCGATTGAAGAGTCTTTCCGTTTCGGTTATGCTAAATTAGTAATTTCCGTTAAACCTACAAGAGGTATTTTAAAGATTAATGCGTGCACCTAGTGTGTGTACTCCAGAGAATGGATTTGAGGCGCGGTATGCATAATCAATTGAAAAAGTTGATTTAGTGTTTTTTCCGAGCGGCGTTTCGAAAGTAAATCCACCGGTAGGGCCTGTTAAAGCAGAAGTGCGAGTAACGCCAGCATTGTCTAAAGCGCCGTCTTTCACCGATGTAATTTCACTCACATAGGCCCCGCGTACCATAAACATTTTGTTGAAGGAATATTCCAAACCAACGTTAATCTGATCACGAGAGAATGAGTTGGATGTAAAATTGGCTGCAGCAGTTAGATTATGCTTCTCGGCAAATGTAAAGATGTATGCCCCACCAATGTTGAGCAAAGAAGGGAGTTCGAAATTTTCGGCCCGTTGTGCTACTGTTAAATTAGCCCCTGTTGAAGGAACCGTTCCCCGGAAACTCAAACCATCACCATTAAACTTCATGCGTGGTCCAACATTACGTAGCGAGATACCAAAACGGATGTTTTCTTTTTTACCGGTGATATACTGCACACCTGCATCAAAACAAACGCCTACTGCACGAAGATCGGAAATAGACTGCGCCACCGTGCGCATAGCCAAACCGCCGTAGATGGAATTTGAGAACTCCTTTGCATAAGAAAACCCAATATTGGTAAGATTGGGACTAAAGGTTCCGATGTTTCCTTCGGGTATATCGGTGGTTGTTACATCAATATCACCAAAATTCATAGACATAACACTAATGCCTATGGTACCCGTTTTTTCCTTACCAACTGCTTGGGTCAACCCAAAAGCGTTGATATTGATACCGGTTCCTCCCAACCAATTGGTATAGGCGAATACGAGCTCGGTTTTTTTGGTGAAAGCGGTACCAGCAACATTCAAAAACTGCGCTTCGAGTCCACGCACCATTGAGGAGTTAGCATTACCGAATCCTGCACTGCGTGCAAAAGGGTTAATAAGCAATTCGCTTGAGCCTGCTTGTCCAATGCGGTCTTCGTTTCCGGCGCTAAGTGGTTGAAATGAACCCGCAACCAGAAGGGCAAGCGCTAAAGCTGATTTATTGATATTTTTCATGCGTTCGAAAAAAATGTCGTTAAACTTAGAAACTGTCAAGGTCAATTGGACGAAGTACACCAAACCACTTCACTACACGTTCACCCACTCCCGGTACCACAACATGAATGATGTAAATACCACTTGAAATAGGTATCCCTGCCTGATTCTTTAAATCCCAGTCGAGTGAAGTTTTTTCATCTCCTTTATTGTATGTTCTCACCAAAACCCCATTTGTAGTGTAAATGGTAATCTTACAATCTTTAGGCAGGTTTGTAATTTTAACTCGGTTATCCAACTGGCCTGTCTCATAAGATGAGTAAGCATAATATGGATTAGGTACAACATTAATCAAATTAAGCAGGGAATCTACCACCGATGCATCTCCACGACGCGCAGCCAAATCGGAAGTATTGAAACGATACATCGGATTATTTCCGTTAACCGGATTTGTCGCAACATCAGATGATGTTAGGTTTTTAGCATAAGGCTTAGTAACCCGCAAACGAACCTTAACTTCATTTGAAAGCCAATCCTGTGCAGGAACACTTAATGGAAGACCTACCCAAATACAATCGCTAAACACGGTATTGAAAGCGGGAGAAGGCGTTTGACTTAATTTCTCATATAAGAACTGACCTTCGTCATATCGTGGCATGTCACTGTCTGAATCGCCGCTGTGACCAAACACATAAATGTAGTGTTTACCGCCCATGGCATTTTGCACTAAACCATTGCTGAAGTAAATAGTACGAGAGCTCGGATTGAATTTCATATCGCGTCCATTATCTTCTGCAAGGCGAGAAGATTCACCAAATGCGATATTGAGACGCTCACCGGTTTCAAGGTTAATGGCATAACCTGGGAACCAACTCATACCAAAACCGGTACCATCCGGGTTTCCATCTTTACCCAAAGAAGCACCTGCACGAACTGCTAATTTTCTAACTCCACCTTCAGAGGTTGCAGACACGTCATTGGTTTCAAGAACTGGGCAACGCGACCACTTCGACTGATCAGGCGTGAAAACTATATCTATACTTGGTGTCTTTCTTAAATTGGTGAGGGTTTGAGTTACCGCTGCTCCACTTACACCTGGACCATCGGTATTACGATTTACCAAAGGCCATGGAGCAAAACTACCACCCAGCACTTTCTCGTAAATCTGTTCATCATCATTGGCAAGGTCGCCACAAAGTGGATCATCATCTGTTGCCTCAGCAATACCAGAACGAATCCAGTTAGCGGCATTGTCGCAGCCATCTTCATCTTGAAGGAAAGATAACCAGCGTTTGGTGTTGTCTGCGAAATCAATAGTGGCATCAATAAATCCATTATTGGTTGATGCGGGGTCCCCCGGATTAAAGGTTTTAGCTACGTTAACGGCAAATCCCCAATCGGAGATAATTTCTTCCACCGAACTGCCTAAAGTAGATTGTGAAAAATAGGTAGTTCCGTTGAAAGTAAGCGTCCAATGCGAAGTATCAGCCGTACCGAGTAATTTAAATTCAAAATCACCATCGGGAATACTCAGCGGGTTCACCACTTTAATGTCAACCGGTGCAGCATTTCGCTGATAGGTCGGCGTTGGCGACCAGTTTGATGATAGGATTTCAGATACGCTGGCATCGGTGAGGTCAAGTTCATTACCGCCATTACCATTTCCTTCAATACGCGTCATCGAAGGACGATCACCATACTGCGACTGCAGCGAGGTACCGCCATCGAGCGGTGCGCTATTGTGCGGAATTACCGTATATACTTGAAGATTAGACAATCCTTGAGTACGGCGACCCGCTAAATAAGGCGTATTAAATGAATTATTTGTATTTTCAGAGACAGAGTAAGACAATACTAGGTAGTAATACGATTTATGATTTATCAATCGGTTATCACCGATAGCGAATGCGTCCGTTGTAAAGTAAAATGAGTTTTGAATTCCTTCATTTCCGCCAGTTACCTCAACCTGCGGCACATTTTCCTCAATACTAATATCGTAATAACGATTTACTACTTGAGAGATGCTATCTTCTAAGTCGCATTGTGCCACTAAGCGCGCACGGCTCGGATCTTTAAGATCGTTAACGGTCACGGTCAAGTCTTTTAATTGATAAACCTGATACCCTTGAAATGCATATGACACTTCACCAAAACCAGGTATTGCCGTTGTATCGCGATAATTACGAATTGTTTCGGTATTGGTATTAGGGAAGTTCATTACAAATGCTTTGTCTAGCTCCACAATCTCTGCAAAGGGAGCATCGGGTCCGTTGATAATGGAGAAGCAGTTGTCAAACAAAGCCTGAGCGTCATCATCTACCAATCGAAGCAATTCAACAGAAGCCGTTGGTCCGCCAGCAGATGCACGGGCCCAAACAGCCCCAACAGTAATTGAATTAACTGCACCAGGTGCCAGCGTAAAAGGACCAGCTGACTGCACAAAGCGGCGGTCGGCAGGAGTGTTACCTTCAGAAGTTTCGTCCCAACTATCTTGTGGTGAAGCAGGCGCACCTTCTACCATTTGCCCAATTCCTAGAGGATCGGTATCGCCAGGGAACATGAAGTTTGTTGGTGTACCTGTTCCGTAACCAGTACCCCCATATACCATTTGAGTACCGTCTTTCCAACGTCCTCTTAAGTAATTGTAAATATCTTGCGCATCCTCAGGGTTACCAGTAATACTAAAGTCGTTATTGTAATAAACGAACTTCGACATACCAATACGTTCATTATCTATGACGCCATCACCAAAGCCCAATCCATTTAATGCGAAAGGCTCAACAGTTGGATCGGCAATTCCATCGGCAGAATCAGCATCCATGAAAGGCCCTTCAAAAAAGTCAAGACCAAAAGCAGGTGGATTTATGCCATACCCGGTGGCAGTTTCGTCGTCGGCGTCACCATTGTAGGTATATCCCAAACCACGACCTACATCACATCCTACATAGTCATCCAGATAATTACCAAGGTCAGAGTCAACCCATTGTCCGAAATAGCAATCTTCCACCGTGAACGTAGAACGATTAATGATTTCATATTTGTAGAATGTCATGTTATTCAAGGCATTGTTTGTAGCAAACGAAAATGCCTGAGCTCGAATTTCAAGACCAATCGGGAAACCTCCGGTTTCGGAGTGAATATTTCCTTTGTCATTAAACACCCACCAAATGGTTTGATCGCCAAATAATCCAGCATTACAACCTAAATCGCCTGTAATATCATATTTCGGGTGTTCTGGAATTCCGGCTGAATCGCGGTAAAACGGATCATATTCCCCATCTCCATTCAAATCAGTAAATGGAGCTAGTTGAAAGGGATACCCATTAGAAGCATCGCCGTTACCTGGCCAGGTTTCAATTGCCTCTGATGGAGATGGTGCCACACCAAAAACATATTCTTCTACTTCCTGCTTGGTAATTTTCCAATGCTTGTCGTAAGCTAAACATACGTCAGAGGTGATCGAAGCATCATCAAGCTTTAATGGGCCTGGCCAAAAGTCATTACCCGTTTGACGATATGTCATAGCTGCTACTTTAAGGTTACCGCCATTATCTACACCGCCAATCCAAAGCGCTGAGGCAAATGCAGAATGTCGATTGGAACCTTTAGGAACCTCGTACTTTGGAGAGTTATTCAAATCCCACCACATATCGCCCGATGTAAAAATCAACGCACGAACGTTGTTTAAGTCCAAGTCGGTACGTCCGGCACCCGGTGAACATGCCGCAGCACCCGATTTTGGTCCTGCCGTATGCGAAACCCTTCCGCCATTAACTCCTATGTTTTCTCTGGAAAACAACTGAACACTTATCAAAGTTACCAGAGCAGCTAAACTGATAGTACGTTTCATGAATTCTTCTTTTTTATAAAACATTTTAACCTGGATCAGAAATTTACGATTGCACCGAAACGTATAATACGCGGACGGGCAAAATTATTGGGATTATTGATTTTTGCAGCATACAAATCAGCAAAAGAAATAGGGTCAACTTGTCCTGCGATAGTAGCTTGCGAAGTTGCCGCAGCTAAGAATCCGTCATCCTCCGGATTACCTGTTGCACGGTAAACTCCAACTACGTTGCGTGCATCAAGCAAGTTTTGAATTAAACAATAAACTTGAATATCAAGTACACGTCCCTCTTCATCATCTTTCTTACCTAGCTTAACTGCAAAGGTTTTATCAACACGAACATTGATTCTGTATTGGAAAGGAAGGCGTGAACCGTTTAACGAACCTTTCAGCTGCGGACGGTTGGCAATACCAAAAGCTCCATCTTGAGTGAAGGCCGAAGAACGGCTGTAAGGTGTACCTGAATTAGCTAATGCTACGATGTTGATACCTGAATTCTCTAAGAAATTTTTACCAAACAAACGAGGACCATTGTATTCTTTTCCTTCTCCGTAACGGAAGTCGAAAGTTGTTTGGAATTGATGGCGAACGTCAAAAGATAAAGGGATAGTGGTTCTTAGGTTAGGCTGTCCAGACTGGATAAGATTTAAACCGGCAGAAGAACTTGAACCTGTACCATCGGCAAATTGAAGGGTATAATTTGCGGTAAGACGAACGTTTCCTGTACGGCGAAGATCATAAGCCAATGACATCCCCTTTACAGTACCGAAATCGATATTTCCGTAAGTAGTATAGTTTACAGGGTAAGCGTAGTTCACCGGAATTACCTGAATTAGGTTTCTAAGTTCACGGTAAAAAGCACTAATGGTAAGGGCGGAGCTTGTATTCAAGGCTTGCTTGAAACCAACTTCGTAGTCAATAGTGCGTTGTGGCTTGAGATCAGGATTGTTTACGGTATTACCAATATTGTTGGCAATGAAGAAATACTCAAGCGGGTCGAAACGGATACCGTCTGTTGGACGCTGGGTTAATACGTCGTAGTGAGCAAAGAACTGAGCCACATCAGAAATCGGGAACTGGAAGGCAATACGAGGCATTACATTCCATTGTGGTTTGTAATCGCGGAAGGCACCAGAGCGAATTTCAGTAACTTCAGGGTCAAGTAATGCCGGAGTTGCGCGACCGGTATTTGAAGCTTGAGCAATAGTAATTGGATCGGAAACTTCCTGACCATTGGCATTGTACCAACGATCACCGTTACGATAACCAACAATGTTATCAATATCATTGAGGTTGGTGTTTTTAACATCACGCACATACACCACATAATCATCGCCAATATTAGATGGACGGGTGTTGTCGCCTGAGAAATTAAACTCGCCTGCTTTACGCGTTTCGTAAAGTGCATACTTATCTTTCGGCACAGGCTGATTAGCATCGAAGCGGTCAACACGAACCCCGACATTGAAAATCAAATCGCGGAAGGCAAATTTGTCCTGTAGGTAAAATGCATAATAAAGGGGAGAAAAAGCGCCTACTTCACGCAGATAATCACGACCGGTTGCATCTTTATCGTTAAGGAACTGATCTAAAGAGCGACGGCCTTTGGTTTTGTTGCCGTAAGCATCATAACCATAGTAAGAAATTAATGAAGCACCGCCACCACCGTTAAGAAGCTCATCGGCACTAAACATATCAATAGAGAACGTACTTGGATCAAGATTGTCTACATCAATCCAATCGGTTCCGTTAAGTGGCAGACCCAATTTCTCTCTTAAATTGCGATCGAAAGTTGATTGAATATCGCCGTTATATAAACGGTTATAATTAATCGTATCATTAAAAGCACCCTGCGCATTGAATACTGGCTGAGGATTGTTCAAATCGAGCTGATCGATATGACGGTTGGTCAACTGACGCATTAACGACCAAAGACGCATAGGTGCAATAAAGTAGTTGCGGTCGGTACGTTGTTCTACTTCCAGACCAAAAGCAATTTCATGTCCTTTGATGTCACCAGATGCCGAACCAACGATACGTACCTGTTCGTTATTTACCTTATTCCATCCGTCCCAGTTAAAGCCGGTATTGTAGTAAAGCGAGTATACCGCATCAGGATTATCACCATTCAAAAGTCCTCCATTCTGAATAACTTGTGAGAAATTCTCGAAATTATCTTCAGTAAAACCAGCGTTTTGACGATAATACTGACTGGTATAATTGGTTGTCAAAGGATTGAGTGTTCCGGGTTCGAAGGCGAAAAGTGTATCACGGAAACCATTCTGAACAAAGCCCAGAAGGATATTATTGCCAACCGTATCAATACCGAAACCGTACGATGGAATTTTATACGTTTTGAACTTTCCTACATACCCGTAATTGAAGAAATTCTCACGATGGCGGTCGTTAAACAATTGAATTTCTTCGCTGGTGTAGTCAGCCTGTACGGTGTAAAAGAAGTTTTTGAAGTTTGAAGCCGATTTTTCCTGCTCTGCAGAAGAACCGCCAAAACGTTGGGTAAATTTAACGTAGGCACGATAGGTATTGTCTATACGGCGAGGGTTGTTCTCTGCGTTAAACATCGAGAATGTATAAATAAACTCATTGCGATCGAAATAATCCCAAGTGCCACCAATAGTTAAGTTAGAAGATTCTCCCAAACGGAAATCAATTTTACCGGCCAAACTCACGCGGTTTGACATGTAATTTTCTTTACGCTTAACATTTTCAAGATCAGAAGAACGCACGAATTGAGCATTCTGTACGTTACCAATGCCCAGTGGTGCCGGACGAAGTGGATTTGCTGCAATTTCGTCGAGCTTATCTTTCTTTAATCGTGTAATTCCCACAGCCGAAGGATCGCGATCGGCCTCGCGTGAAAGTTCACCAGCGAAGAAGAAACCTATATAAGGCTGTTTGGTACCATCGGCTTTTTTGCGAGATGCGATAGGGCCAGTTAAATTTAATCCTAAAAGATTATATCCATATCCATCTACTGAACGAACCAGCTCAAAGCCCCCGTTGAACTGAGGCGAAGGCCCCCTTGTGGTAATACTGATAACCCCACCTGTAGCATCTCCATACATAGCAGGAACGCCACCCGTAATAATCTGAATTTGTTCAATACCCTGCTGCGGAACCGATGTAGAACCACGCACTTTAATACCATCAACGAAGTAGAACGTAGCATCAGACCTCGAACCACGAACGTTAACCCCATCACCTTCATCGGATTGTGTAACGCCGGCAGTAGTAGCCGCTACCGATTGTACGTTACGTGTGGGCAAGGCATATATTTCTTCCTTGGTTACCGTTTTACCTTGATAGTCATCAATCAGCGGAACGTCGTATTCCACCACCTCAAAAGTTTTGATTTCTACAACCGATGATTCGAGTTTCACATCAACCGTGGTTATTTTACCCGCAGAAATTACCACACCCGTAGTTTTCAAAGGCTTATACCCTACATACGTAGTTTTAACCTCATATGACCCTGGATTTATGGGCTTAATCTGGTACTCCCCATTGATGTTTGATTGACCGGCACCTGCCTGAATACCTCCATTTTCAACAATAATGTTGGCAAATGGAATGGGCTCGCCGGTTTTAGAATCTTTAATCGTTCCCTTAAGCGTTCCTGAACCCGACTGGGCTACAGCGAGAAACGAAAAGGAAATCACACTTAAAATACTCAGGTAAATGCTTCTTACCATATACGTGGTGTTAAAAAGGTACACTATTTTTTCAAGGTTGCTAAGATAGAAATTGAATGCATTGCGCATTAATTTTTGTTAAAAAAATAATAATACCCTCATAATGTGGGCGGTTAATTTTTTTCTTCGCCTTTTTGAGCCTGTAAGTATTACTATTTTTTTCGTCAAAACGTTAATTTCTTCCTAAAACAAACTTCGTAAACAAAGTTCTTTAAGATGGCAAAACTTCGAAAAAACATTTTTAGGAATTCGTCGCTAATTGCGTTTTCGTTTTTTGCGCCTGTTAAGTCGGTCCGACTTCTTTTTTGCCCTCTTCATGCGTTTTTTTGTAGCCTTATCCTGTATAGACAAATGACGCTTTTTAAGCTTTTCTTCCACCTTCTTCTTCTTTTCAATCTGCTCCTCTTTTTTCTTACGGAGTTCCTTCTGTTGTTTTTTGCGGCTTAGCGGTTTTTCCTGAGCAAATGAATTATGATGCATCAGGAAAAATAAAGAAAGTACGAAGGCGATGGTTTTACAGAAACGCATGAATCAAAAATACATAATTTTAAAACGGAGCCTTGGCTTTTGTATTTTTGACATACGAAATTTTAATGTGGATGTTTAAAGGATCTAAAACCGTAATGGTCTTTTTTGGGGCATTAAGCTGCATGCTTCATTTGGCTTGCAAAAAAGAATCGATTAACGATCAACTTGGCATACCTTACGTTTCAGTATCGCGTTACATATTCTTAAATGACCCTGCATTTATAGGGCTAAATCCTGTTGGTGGATTTGCTTATCTCGATGCGGGCTCGAAAGGAATAATCGTTTATCACCGTGCTTTTGATGAATACGTGGCATTTGACCGCCATTGTACATGGCAAACCAACCAGGGATGCGCTATTTATAATGATACGGCATCGCAAGTGATTTTAAATTGTCCATGCTGCACTTCGCGTTTTTCTTTAATAGATGGCAGCGTACTGAATGGGCCCAGCATTAATCCGCTGCTTCAATACCGGGCACAAATAAGCTCCCCAGGCACATTACATATATATAATTAAAAACCCCCGAACTTTTAAGAACGGGGGTTTCGCAATTATTTTGAAAAGCCTCGATTAATAACGATAATATTCCGGCTTAAACGGACCGGCAACATTAACCCCGATATAATCGGCCTGATCGTGATTTAGCACATCGAGTTCGGCTCCCAATTTACCCAAATGCAGGGCGGCAACTTTTTCATCGAGATGCTTGGGTAAAGTGTACACCTTTTTCTCGTAAGCCGAAGTGTTAGTCCATAATTCAAGCTGAGCCAGCGTTTGATTCGTGAAAGAGTTCGACATCACAAACGAAGGGTGACCTGTTGCACAGCCCAAATTAACCAAACGACCTTCTGCAAGTACGATTATGTCTTTGCCATCTACCGTGTATTTATCCACCTGAGGCTTGATTTCGTCTTTGCTGTTTCCATAATTAGCATTTAACCAAGCCATGTCGATTTCGGTATCGAAATGCCCGATATTACAAACAATGGCATTGTGTTTCATAGCACGGAAATGACGGTCGGTAACGATGTCTTTATTTCCAGTAGCCGTAACAATAATATCAGCCTGTTTAACGGCATTGTCCATTTTCATCACCTGATATCCGTCCATACAAGCCTGAAGAGCGCAGATCGGATCAATTTCGGTAACAATTACGCGCACACCTTGTGAACTAAGCGATTGCGCCGAACCTTTTCCTACGTCACCGTAACCGGCTACAACCGCTACCTTACCGGCAAGCATTAGGTCGGTAGCACGACGGATGGCATCCACCAAAGACTCACGACATCCATATTTATTATCGAATTTCGATTTAGTTACCGAATCGTTGATATTAATGGCAGGAACCAACAAGGTTCCTTTTTTCATGCGCTCATACAAACGATGCACACCCGTAGTGGTTTCTTCCGACAAACCACGGATTCCTTCTGCCAATTCAGGGTATTTATCAAATACCATATTGGTAAGGTCGCCACCATCATCCAATATCATATTTAATGGCTTACGATCAGGACCAAAGAACAACGTTTGTTCGATGCACCAGTCGAATTCCTCGGCGGTCATTCCCTTCCAGGCATAAACCGGAATACCTGCAGCAGCGATGGCCGCAGCAGCATGATCTTGAGTAGAAAAAATATTACAAGACGACCAGGTAACCTCAGCTCCCAATTCCACAAGGGTTTCGATAAGCACAGCGGTTTGAATGGTCATGTGCAGACAGCCTGCAACACGCGCACCAGCCAAAGGCTTAGAAGCACCATATTCCTTGCGCAATGCCATTAAACCAGGCATTTCGGCCTCAGCAAGTTTAATTTCTTTTCTCCCCCACTCTGCAAGTGAGATGTCTTTTACTTTATACGGGATGTAATTGTCCACCGCCACGTTATTTTCCATAGTATTTATGTTAAAAGGACTGCAAAAATAGAAAATTATTCATCATATAATACATTAAATTATTGAAATCCTGATGTATTGCTGTATTTAACATTTTGACGAACGAAAATTCAAAATGCTTGTTGTACCTTGCAGCGTTAAAATTTGTTTAATCATCACATTTGTATCATAAATCTATGTTTCCACACGACGAATTTTTCAAATATGCCGTAAAGCACAAGGGTATCAGCTCTGCTACCTTACACAATTACACCTCTATAACAGCCGATTATATATCGCCAACCATTATTGAGGAGCGCCAGTTAAATGTGGCTCAGATGGACGTTTTTTCGCGTTTGATGATGGATCGCATTATTTTTCTGGGTGTAGGCATCAATGATTATGTGGCCAATATTGTACAGGCACAACTCTTATTCCTCGAGAGCGTAGATTCTAAAAAGGATATACAGATATACATGAATTCGCCCGGCGGGTCGGTTTACGCAGGTTTGGGAATTTACGACACCATGCAATACATTTCGCCTGATGTGGCTACCATTTGCACCGGTATGGCCGCTTCAATGGGGGCTGTATTATTATGTGCTGGTACCGCCAAAAAGCGCACGGCGCTTAAACATGCCCGCATTATGATTCACCAGCCCATGGGTGGTGCGCAAGGGCAGGCTTCAGACATTGAAATTACTGCACGCGAAATTCAGAAACTCAAAAAAGAATTATACGACATTATCGCATCACATTCGGGCCAACCTTTTGATAAGGTAGAGAAAGACTCAGACCGCGATTATTGGATGACCGCCGAAGAAGCGCGTGAATACGGCATGATCGACGAAATTCTGACCCGTAACAAATAAGAATGGATAAAGTAAAGGAGAAATGTTCGTTCTGTGGAAGGAATAAAAAAGAAACTTCCATCTTAATAGCCGGCCTCGACGCGTTTATTTGCGATATGTGCGTTACGCAGGCCAACAGTATCGTAATTGACGAGCTGGCAGAACGTGTAAATTCGGTTCAGAATTCGGAGCTTAAGTTGCTTAAACCCATAGAGATTAAGGAACATTTAGATGAATATGTGATTGGGCAGGACGAAGCCAAAAAGGTTTTGTCTGTAGCGGTGTATAATCATTATAAACGCCTTACTCAGAAATCGGGTAAAAAGGACGACGAAACCGAAATCGAAAAGTCAAATATCATTCTCATTGGTGAAACAGGTACCGGAAAAACGCTGTTAGCACGAACGCTCTCCAAAATCCTGAATGTTCCTTTTTGTATTGCCGATGCTACGGTGCTTACCGAGGCCGGATATGTTGGTGAGGACGTAGAAAGCATTTTATCGCGCTTATTGCAGGCTGCCGATTTTAATGTTGAAGATGCTCAAAGAGGCATTGTATTTATTGATGAGGTGGATAAAATTGCAAGAAAGGGAGATAATCCCTCCATAACACGAGACGTATCGGGCGAAGGTGTGCAACAAGGATTATTGAAACTACTCGAAGGAACCGTTGTTAATGTGCCGCCCCAAGGTGGACGTAAACATCCTGAGCAAAAGATGGTGCCCATCGACACCCGTAATATCTTGTTTATTTGTGGGGGGGCTTTCGACGGGATTGACAAGAAAATTGCGCGTCGCATGCAAAGTCAAGCCATTGGATATGCTGCTTCAAAAGAGGCAGATGTTTTGGACAAGGACAACATGCTCCAATATGTGAACTCGCAGGATTTAAAAAGTTTTGGACTCATTCCTGAGCTTATCGGGCGATTGCCTGTAGTGAGCTATCTGAATCCGCTTGATGCAGCATCATTAAAACGTATTCTTACTGAACCTAAAAACGCATTGGTTAAACAATACCAGAAACTCTTTTCGTTAGATAAAATTCAATTTAAAACCGAGGAAGGCGCTCTGGATTTTATTGTATCAAAAGCGGTTGAATATAAATTGGGGGCTCGTGGATTACGATCTATTTGCGAAGGAATCCTCACCGATCTGATGTTTGAGCTGCCCTCAGATGAAAGTATACGTGAGTTTACGCTTACTGAGGAATATGCGCGTGAGAAGTTCGAAAAACTGAAACTTTCTCATCTTAAGGCTGCTTAAGGTTTATCGACCGCAATTACAGTCGGGCGAAAGCAGGATTTCTGTATCCGGGAATAAATCGTTGATATCTTCACGCTCCGAAGGCGTTAATATAATGGTGCGCATATCGAGCCATTTTAGTTTCGACAATTTTGCCATACTTGGTGGCAATGCGGTAATTTCGTTTGCCCAAATCTGAAGCATTTCAAGATTGGCAAGATTTCCCATTTCATATGGTAATGCGAGAATTTGGTTCATGCCTAAATCCAGGCATCGTAACTGCGTTAAACTTCCGATTTCCTTGGTAATAGTTACAAACTTATTGCGTTCGAGATTTAGAATTTCGAGCTGCGAAAGCTCGCCCAATCGCGTAGGAAGCTTAGAAATTTTATTATTCCCAAGATCGAGCTCCCGTAAATTTTTGAATAGGAAAATCTCATTGGGAAATTCGGTGTAGCCCTTGCGACGCAGTTTGAGACGAACCACCGAATCGGGTTGCAGCATGGCTTTTTCGAGCGACGTAAATTGCTTGCCCTTGAGCGCATAATCGGGTTGTGCTTGCAGCAAATTGGGAAACTGCATCACCATAAAAATGATTAATACAAGATTTTTTTTCGACACCATGCTTTAAGCCAACAATTTTAATACCGTCAATTTATCCTTTTCCAATTGATTTTTCAATGCTTCTAACGATTCAAATTTTTGCTCGTCGCGCAAACGATGCATAAAATTAATGGAAACAGATGCATCGTAAATATCCGACGAAAAATCTAAAATATGAACCTCTACCGATAATTCCTTTTCATCGCTAAACGTAGGGCGGTAGCCAATATTAAGCATGGCCGCATATTTTTTATCATGTAAAAGTACTACAACGGCATACACGCCGCGTGCAGGAATAAGCTTTGATTCATTAACGACGGCTATGTTAGCCGTGGGGAAACCAATACTTCGTCCATTTTGATGGCCACGCACTACCATTCCACTGAGACTGTAAGAGTATCCCAAATATCGATTTGCCGTTGCAATATCGCCCAAAGTCAATGCCTTACGCACCTGAGTAGAGCTGATATGAACCTGATCAATATCTTTAGCTGGAATTTCTTCTATTTCGAAGCCGTAAATCAGCGCCTGCCTTTTTAAATTTTCAATAGTTCCTTCCCGATTTTTACCGAATTGATGGTCGTAGCCTATAATTAGTTTGTGCGTGTGCAGCTCATCAATAAGTACTCTTCGAACATACGTTTCGTAATCCCAATCGGCAAAACTACGACTGAATGGCAGTACCAATAGATGGTGAACTCCCAGTACATCCAAACTTTTAGCTTTTTCATCGAGGGTTTGAAGCAGTTTCAGACCATGGTCGTTTGGAAAAAGTACCTGACGGGGATGCGGATCAAAGGTAACTACAACGCTTTCACCGTTTATGGCTCGAGCCTCGTCCACCAAACGTTTTATAATTGTTTGATGCCCCAGATGCACTCCATCGAACGTACCGGTGGTAACTACTGCATGCTGGGGTTTAGGACCGTCGAAATGCTGATAATGAATCTTCACAGACTGCAAACCTATCAAATTTAATGAGGCGGGTCTACCGAAATGTACTGAGCCACATCAAATTTTAGGTATGGTTGCTTGCAAGCCATTGGCTTCGAGCCTCAAAACCATGCAAATGGTTCGGTACAGGGATCGCATTCGTAGCCAAGCGTTACTGCCAGGGGAAAAGCCAAGCCATTTACATTCACATGAACATACGCCAAGTCAATAGCTTCAGTAAAGGTTTCGCCGTCTAACGTAACACCATTAAGCAATACCTGATAAAATTCTTCCGTCATGTTAGGACTGCCGGCAACCAACTCATAAGTTACGGACACGACGCCTACCAATTCCTTAGCCTCGCCATCACAGCAAGCACACCAGAGTATAACCTGTTCTTGAGTAGCGAGAAATTCTGCCGTTTCTTTTGCCTGATTTAATGTAACCCACTGCAATTGATCTGCCTTTAAGGAAGGTATTAAGAACATTACCCATACGATTGAACATATAATTTTCATGAATTCATAAGTTTATACTTGTAAATTTAGCCGCAAATCACTCTAAACTTAACTGTAAAACTTACGAAGTATTGCAACTTTTCAACAGGCCGTGTATGTTTTTTTAACGGGCTGTCGAAAACAGATTAATTTATCCTTACTTTTGCAGCCGATTTGAAGACCCAATTCAAACCAAAATTAATACACAACTTATGTCTAAAAGTATTGGCAAAATCGTACAGGTAATCGGACCCGTTATCGACGTGAGGTTCGACACACAGAACAACAAAATCCCTAACATTCTTGATGCGCTTGAAATTACCCGCGAAAACGGGCAAGTAATCGTCCTAGAATGTCAGCAGCATATTGGAGAAGATACCATTAGAGCTATCTCGATGGACTCATCGGATGGGTTACGTCGCGGAATGGATGTTGTTGCTACAGGAAAGCCGATTACGATGCCTACAGGCGATCAAATTAAAGGAAGACTTTTTAATGTAGTAGGCGAAGC
>JBKCHQ010000058.1:0-2517 GCA_046302715.1 Bacteroidia bacterium
CTGGCGGCCACGCAAACCACGGCCGATGCTTATGTTGGACTTGCGCCGGCCATTACCAATCCTTCACCAGTGCCGTTAGGTGGGCAAATTACCTTGCCTGCCTTAGTAATTTCGGGTTCGGCCGACGGCGTAACGCCACCCGAAACCAACCATCAGCCCATGTATGATGCATTTGCCAGCGAATGCAAAACATTTTTAAGCATAACATCGGGTACGCACTGCTATTATATACCCTCCAGCCTTTGCGATTTAGGCGAATCAGGCGTTCCGGGGGGCATGACGCGTGAGCTGCAACAGCAAATTACATTCGATTACCTGCGGCCGTTTTTAAACACATTTTTGTTCGACGATTCTGCCTCTTGGCTTCAGTTCCAACAAGCCTTACCCGGCGATAGTCGCATAAGCTACCAACAAGCCTGCAGTCTGGATTTTACCGGCCTTAGTTCGGTTGAAAGTTTCATTTTAAAGGCATTTCCGCAACCTTGTGGTAACAGTGTGGAGCTTGAATTTTCGCAACTTATTAATTCCGTTGATATTACCTTATTTGATTTGCAAGGTCGTGTGTTAGAGCCTGCTCGCACTTATGGTGTAAATGGTTCTGCATTACTGTTAAATGTAGCCCATTTGCCCAATGGAATATATATCCTTGAGGCTTCAACCCCTAATGGTCGTATAAGGCAACGACTGCTAAAAGGGTAATTTCGGAATGGATTCCGAAGCATATTTTTCGAAACTATTACGGCTGCATGAAGCAGAACGTGCGGTTGAGGAACAACAGTTTGCATCGGCAGTAAAAAGTAAATCGATAGCGCAACAGGTTGCCGATGGAATTTGCTGGCATCCACTTAATGTGCTCGAAACCGGTTATGGTTTTGGCGATTATCCTTTTGTTTGGGTAGAACGTACGCAGCATCGCGATATGCCGCATGGTTTAAGTCCTGGCAAACCTGTGCGTATTTTTAGCTTGCATCAGGGCGAGGCCGAATCCGTTAATGGTGTAATTGATGTATTGCGTGATAACCGTGCAAAAGTCGTTTTCTTTCGCGACGATATTCCTGAGGTGTTGGACGAGGGAAAGCTAGTTTTGCAAGCGCAATTTGATGTATTGGCGCACAAACGTACCGAGGAAGCGTTAAACCTCATCAAAAATGCCCGAAATTGCCGTCTGGCCGAATTAAGAGATATCCTCATACATCAGCGTGAAGCGCATCCACATACCGACGAAGTCTTTACATTTTCTGCGGACGATAGTTTAAATGAGGCGCAAAACCGGGCCGTACAATTGATTCTTGAAACACCGGATGTGGCACTGGTACATGGCCCGCCCGGAACAGGAAAAACCACTACATTGGTGGCTGCTGCCGCACAAATTTGCGCACAGGAAGGCCGACTGCTTTTTGTAGCGCCATCAAATGCCGCTGTTGACCACCTCTGCATTTCGTTGCACAAGCGGGGATTGAAGGTGTTGCGCATTGGAAATCCGCTGCGGGTTTCGGAGTCGCTCGAAGCGCTTACCTTAGAAGGTAAGTTGAAAAATTCGGACGAATACAACGTTATTCGTGAAGCGCGAACACAAGCCGATGCTTACCGTTCGATGGCCAGAAAGTACAAACGCAGTTTTGGAGCTGCCGAGCGCGAGCAGCGAAATTTACTGCTGAAAGAAGCGAAAGCATTGGTGCGTGACGCCTTACAGCTCGAAAAAACGTTGTGCGATGCCATTATTCACCAGGCCGATGTGATTTGCGGAACGCCCATGGCAGTGCACATGCATTTACCTAAAGTGCTTGAATTTGATTTTGTGTGTATTGATGAGGCGGCACAAGCCCTTGAGCCACAATGCTGGTTGCCGGTTATTCGGGCGCAGCGATTGGTGATGGCGGGCGACCCCTTTCAACTGCCGCCCACGGTGAAATCGGAACAAACAGCAAAAGATGGACTTTCGATTACCTTGATGGAAAAATCGTTAAACCGCTTGCCTACCGTTTTGCTCGATGTGCAATACCGTATGAATCCGCACATAATGGCTTTCCCCAATCGCTGGTTTTACGGCGAAAAGCTTACGGCGCACCACAGCACCGAGAAGCGGTATTTTAAAGAGGAGAGTGGTGTTGTTTTTATTGATACGGCTGGTGCCGGCTTTGACGAAACTTATCAAGCCGAAACCTTAAGTGTGTGTAATGTGAGCGAGGCCGAATTTATCGCTCAACACTGGAATGAATTGCTGGGAGAAATTGAAGACCATCAAAAAATTTCGGCAGCCCTTATAGCACCATATAGTGAGCAGGTGCGCTTACTTAACGCAAAATTTGAGGAAGTATTACAAATTCAGAAGCAGAATATTCGCATTCAAACCATCGATTCGTTTCAGGGGCAGGAACGCGATGTAGTGGTTATTTCGCTGGTGCGCAGTAATACCCGAAACGAAATCGGTTTCTTACGCGACTACCGACGCATGAATGTGGCAATGACACGTGCCCGTTATCGCTTAGTTATGATTGGAGATAGTGCCACACTTGC
>JBKCHQ010000059.1:0-2471 GCA_046302715.1 Bacteroidia bacterium
TTTAAGAAGAAGCAAGAAGATGGGTATCAATGCTCATCTTACCTATTGGAGTCAGGATTATCTCTTTAACGGACCTATTGATGGGAGCGATAAATCGCAAAACACGCTTTCTTTGGGTTGGGGCTTTGGCGGTACGGTAACAGGCTATTTTAAACTCACCAAAACATGGGATCATTCTTTGTCTGCAATTGTTACCGCGGGGTATAAAACCAAAGGATACATGGAAGGTGAAGTGTGGAATTCAGGCCCCATCCTTCGAGCGGGTTTAAGCTTCGCACTCGACCGTGATTACGAGCAGGACGATACCGTTCCGGAATACGAAGAAGTTCCTAAACGACTTACGCGTAAAGAACGATTAAGAGCACGTGGCAAGGAAAGAAAGGCCGAAAGGAAAAAATACAGCAAACGAAGATAAATACTGATGGGGATGAAAAAAACAACATCTATCGTATCGTTATTGACCGCACTTACCTTGGGAGGCTGTGAATACAATAAAAGCCTCGAATTATTTGAGGTTCCCGATAAGTCATTCGATATTACCAACCTTAAAATGGCTTGTAATAATTTCGAGGAGAATTATCGTTTCTATTCGCAAACATTGGGGTTAAACACAAGCTACAACTCTGATTCTACAGCCTTTACCGTTTCATTTCCGAACAACAGCATTACATTTTATGCTACGGGTATTGATGATACCTTAGGAGTATTTCCTCAGTACCAGTTTACGATTTCTATTCCCTCTAATCAGATAGAAGGCTGCTATAATTGGCTCATTCAACCTGATAGCAATAATCCCTCTAAAGTTAAGGAACGTGTTAAATTATGGTACGATTCCGAAACCGGTGCCGAAATCTTTAGACGAGAAAATTACAACTCACAATCTATTTACATTAAAGACGCATCAAAAAATATTGTAGAGATTTTAGCCCGACATGATGCCAATGTAACCCTGCCCGGCCAATTTAATCGTGGTATGTTTCAGGGTATTTCTGAAGTTGGAGTGTTAAGTCGCGACTTGCGTAAATCGGCCGAAGATTTGAAAGCATCCTATGGGGTTTCGGAAGTTACAGGCTCATCAAACTCTTACAAACCGGTGGGCGGACCAACAGGACTACTAAAGCTTAATATTGAAGGTAAAATTTGGACCCCAACGGATAATGAGGTGGTGCGTGATCATAAATTGCTAGTAACTGTGCGTGGCTCGGAAAGTATTGCTCCTATTCAATTTTCGAGATTCGGAATTTTAGACACCACAAATTTTGGAGTCTTTGATGGGGTTTGGCTTATTGCGAAGCCATAATGCATAGGTGCAAATAGTTCATAGGTCTTTTGCACCATAGAATTAACTGGAATTAATCGTTAAATTCTCTCTTTAAAATTTCGAGCAATTGCTTGGGGCTTACATTGGTTTGCAGGGTGCCATCTCGTGCTATCGAAATCTCACCCGATTGTTCAGAAATTACCAGTGCAATAGCATCGGTTTGCTCAGTTATGCCTACTGCAGCCCGATGGCGCAAGCCCAATTGAAAGGGCAATACCGAATTATCCGTTAAGGGGAGTATGCACTTTGCTGCTTTTATACGGTTGTCGGAAATTATAACCGCACCATCATGCAGGGGATTGTTCTTAAAGAAAATAGATTCCAACAGGTTGGCAGTAAGTTCTGCATCTACCCGTTCGCCCGTATTCAGATAATATCTCAAATCTGAATTGCGCCCCACCACTATGAGTGCACCGTACTTTTTAAGCGCCATTTTCTGACAAGCCGAAACCAATACCTCAATATTTAAACTCCCTAAACGCCCCGTGGAAAAAGAACCAAAATTTTCGCGATCAAAAATTCCACGAGAACCCATCATGAGTAAAAACCTCCGTATTTCCTGCTGAAACACAACGATTAAAGCCACGGCACCAACCCCAATAAACTGCCCCAGAATAGTTGCCAAAAGCTGCATGTTTAAAGCCTTTACAAACAACCAAAGCAAATAAAACAGGAGAATCCCGAAAAAAATATTAATGGCCGCCGTATTTCGCACCAGCTGATACAGTTGGTAAAGCAAGACGGCTACAATTACAATATCGAGCACATCGAGCCATCCCGGAGTTATAAACAAAACTGCCATAAGCGCCTAAAGGTAGCAAAATGAACGAACCGTTCGATTTGAACTGCGTGAGTGAACACAATATTGCCAATTAATAAATTAATAATGAAACCACTAACCTTAAAACCATCATATCATAACAAATGGTTTTTTGATTCGATATCGCACTTAATTCAAACTCTGATTTCATTTGAGTTAATAGTTAGATTATCTACATTTACAACACCTAAATCAACATGCACTTCAGGTGAAGTCAATCCTCTTTTGTGTACTATCAATTCTTGCATTTGCGCAGGATGTAGCTGCGCAGAACGACACCCCCAAATTGAACAATCCGAACGATTTGTACCGCTTGGCCGCTACGCAATC
>JBKCHQ010000060.1:0-4474 GCA_046302715.1 Bacteroidia bacterium
CCCGAAACCGTTAATTCAGACCCCTACGGAGCGGGATGGATGGTAAAAGTTCGCCTTAGCGGCAGCGATCGCACAGGCTTATTAAGTGCGGCAGATTATAAAGCTTTAATAGGACACTAAAATGGGCTTTAAGGCAGGAGCAGCGGTAATATGGACGCTGGTGGTTGCCTTTTTAACCCTATTGCCCGGTAAAGATTTACCAGAGGTTTCTATTGTTAATTTCGATAAAGCCGCTCATTTGGGGGTGTTTGCATTTTTGGAGTTTCTTTATTTGCGATGGAAGGGAAAATATTTTTGGGGAATAACTGCTTCGTGTATTTGTTACGGTGGCTTTCTGGAGTTGTTACAAGGGGCGTTTTACGTAGATCGGTATGCCGATATTTGGGATTTTGTATTTAACGGATTAGGCTGTTTGCTTGCCTTGCTCGTGTATAAAATTTGGTCCAAAAGCCGGGTTTAATACCCAATACACAAGCTATTTTTTTCGAGCCAGGTTCAAGCCGTCTCTAATGGGAAGCAACACCACTTCGATGCGTGAATCGTGCTGCAGCTTACGATTATATTCGAGCAACGCGATGGTATCGGTATCATTAGGATGAATTGGTTCAACCACTTTACCGCTCCAGAGTACGTTATCGGTAATAATAAGTCCACCCGACCGTACCCGCTCGATTATGAGATCATAGTATAAGCTGTAATTGCTTTTATCGGCATCAATAAATACTAAGTCAAAATGTCCTTCAATGCGTTGAATAACATCGGCGGCATGGCCAATATGCGAAATAATTCGGCCATCAAAACCCGCTTCGGCAATATATTTTCGCACCAAAGCGTCGCGTTCGGGGTTATTGTCGATGGTGTGTAATACACCGGTATCGCTTAATCCCTCGGCCAAACATAGCGCCGAATAACCAGTGTAAGTACCAATTTCGAGGATACGTTGGGGACGTACAAGTTTGCTGAGCATGCTGAGGATTCGGCCTTGCAGATGCCCCGAAAGCATACGTGGCTGCATGACTTTAAGATGAGTTTCGCGGTTGAGGCGATGCAATAAATCGGGCTCCGGCGCACTGTGCGCTTCGGCATAACGGGCAATATTCTGTGGTATGAAATCCATACTCCTATTTTATGCAAATATGATGATTATGCAGTTTGGGTGAGGGGGCCTTGCAAAGAAGCGCATGTTTTACATTTTCAAATAGCGTTGTAATTTTGGTAGTGGAATATCAATATTTTGATGCCAAACTCCACTTTCCTCGTTCGAAAAAACAAGGCGCAAATTATTTTCTTTAAAATAAAATGTCAAATCACTTATATCGCATTTAAGTATTTCATCAACAACAGGATAAGGCAAACTATTTTGATCTAAAATTGGAGTTACATTAAAATGATTGACAAGCTCTGCAATTAAAATGTTTTTTACCACTGGACTTGAAGGAATGGTAACTACACATTTATTCCTTAAATCATAATTAAAAGAATTATAACCTAAATGCCCCCAGTTTCCACCAGCCGTATATAATATCTCGTAATGTACTGATAAATAACGATTTGCATCAATATATATCAGATATGAATCGAATTCACTTTGGCACCAATCGCATACATCGTTTAATACATGGCCCTCAAAAGCAGCCTCTTTATGATTATAATCCCCTTCAGGGCAATTTCTGAATTGCTTATAATCTTGGCCATTCATTATTGCCGGAATAGTAAATGCTGTTTTATAAATTATATGATTAATTTTTTTTCGAATGCTGTCGGACAAGGAACTTTGAATGATGTGTGGATACAAACTCTGATAGTAGTAGCATGTATGCACTTCTTTCGTTTCGAGCGTATCAATAAACCAACTTTTACCGCCAGAAAGCTGTGCCTGAAGCTGCCCTGTTAGAAGCAATATTAATACAAGGAGGCGGAAATACATGACTAGATTGTGTCAGTAAATATAAAGGTTTCGGAATGTATGGCATCCCCCCCTTTCTACTTTTTGAACTACTCTTTGACATAAACCACTCTCGCGTGCGTGCGCATTACGAGCATACACATGCGCATGCTCTCCCGCGTCGCACACGCACCCGTCAAGATTTATAGGGGGCTGTTCGAAAAATTTTACACCCCAAAACGCCTCCTCATCACTGCCATGAAAATCGTTTTTTACACCCCAAATTCCAGAGGTCGCAGCCCGCCTCGAGGTATACTTTTAGTTCATTTTTCAGTTTCTATGTTTCACTTAACTCTAATTTCTATGACTTTACCCGATTACACCCCTATTCCTGGCCTCGAATCGGCAGAAGGAAAAACCATTACATTCGAAAAACCCGGTGAAGCCCGCGAGGGAGTGGCCACGCTCATGATTTATTTTGACCACGTAGAACTGCGATTAATTACCGTACAGCCCGATATTCATGCGGTTTATGTGTATTTTAGCATAGCAGGCAAATGCGAAGGAATGGTGAGCACTAAAAAGTATAACCGCTATTTTCTCACCGCCGATACGCTGCTTCCTATGGCCATAGCCATTCGTAATGCATACCGAGGCAAAACCTATCAACAGTCCGACACTATAAAAACCATCAACTTTACAGTAGGTAGGCGGCCTGAGGTAATAAATTAAAAACTTGGTGAAATTTCAATTTCGCACAAGAAACCTCACACAAGTGCATTCTCATGAATACTTGCTGCTATGCCCGAACGAAAAATTCTTCGTTCGGGCATTATCGAACCACTCCAGAACAACAATCAACTAAAAACCTTTGTCCATGAAATCTTATTTCGAAAAAATAGAATTTATTTTATCTCAAGAAAACCATAAGGATATCTACCCATTTTTGGCTGAAGAATATTTAAGCGAATTAAGCGAACATGAGGATATAAATGGCGTTGCCAAAGCGTACATTCGATTGAAAAAAATAGCTGAATTCACGATGCTTTTGCATAAACACATTGCCACACATCTTCTGGAGTATGCGGAGTTGGAGGGCCTTAAAAAACTTGAAATGGATCAGTGCAGGTTAAGTTTTCAAACCCGAACCACCTACAAATATCCCGACGATGAATATTTACAAAAACTTGAAGGCTTAAAACGTGAACTTGAGCAAAAAATTAAAAACCACGAAAAATTTGTGAAGGGTCTTTTGAATCAACCAAACTCCCTCCGTTATTTGGAGGATGTAGATGGCAATAGATACAAAATAGGGGTTCAGATTTCGATCATCACACCTTACATCAGGCACGATAACTTAGGTGTAAAACACATACTAAAGTAGGATTTCAAGAAGTGGATTTTATTCAATTTCTGAAAGAGTCGGTTTGGATGTTTAATCCAACCCGTAAACTTCATAACTAGAATTAGTGATTGATTTATTTTTTTCATGTTTTGAATTTTGCATAAAAATCTAAACATGAAAAACTACATCGCGATCCTATTTTGTGCGTTTACAGCATTCGCACTTCAGGCCCAAAACATCGAATGGCTTAAAAAGTCTGAGGCCATTTCAGGGTCGAATCAGTCCATTAAAGCCGTTGTAACAGATTCAGAGAATAACACCTATGCCCTAGGTTCGTTTTCGGAGCAGTTTAACTTTAACGGGCAACAATTCACGGTTATTTCACCCGGCGGGGGCGGACAAACCGACTTGTTTATCGCTAAATTTTCGCCTCTAGGCGAACCGCTTTTCTTTAAGCGCTTTGGTGGCGATTGGTATGACACCCCTTACGATATTGCACTCGATAGCAATAACAATATCTATGCTTCAGTGGCGCTTCAATTTCCTACACTTTTTTTTGAAGATACCACGTTCCAAAACACTTTAGCAGAGGCGTGCATCGCAAAATTCGATGGCGATGGCAATTTCATCAAGCTTATCAATACCAGCAACAGCCAGTTGTTTTCTTACGGAAAGTTACAGGTTGTAGACGATTTCATCTACTGTGTATCATCTGTAGCATTTTCCAAAACAACACTTGATGGCGTTATTCAATTTGTAAAGCCATTTGCTACAGGATTATACGAGCCGAGTCTTTCCAAAAACGACGTGGGCCAATTGGTGTTTTGTGGAACCGCCACCAATGGCTATACATTTGAAGGATTTTCTATTCCGACTCAAAACGCGGCATTCGCTATTGCATGTGTAATCGATACTGCCGGAACGGTAATTCGTCATATCGACTTTGGTTTGGGAAGCCCATTTTCGATAAGCGGCAATGCTTGCGAAATCGATAACGAGGAAAATGTCTATTTCGCTGTTTATGTTCAGGGGGGCACTTTCATACAATTCGCAAACGACACCATTTACGACCCGATTTTAAACAGCAATTTTCAAACTTTATTAAAATACGACAACAGTGGCAATCCGGTTTGGGCTTACAATTTAATCGGCACTGGTCAGCAGCCCTGTAATTTGCTAATCGATGGTTTGGGAAATTTAATTATTAATGGATCGTATGGAAGTGCCTATACCAGCATCGGTTC
>JBKCHQ010000061.1:0-5001 GCA_046302715.1 Bacteroidia bacterium
GAATTAGACCCACTAAACACTTTACTTTCATACCCATTCTTGAATTTAACATGATACTCTGTATAATCGAACCAAGACAAATCAAATCTATCAATTTCATGAAGCACAGTATAACCGAATTCTGCTTTGGGAAATTTTGGCCCAAAACCTACCGAATAATTTTTTTCTAAATACTTTAATACTTGATCAATCACTTTAAGTCCATTATCAAACTTACTTTCCGCTACAAAAAATGCATAAGTATTTATGCCATCAAGCTTTAAAGCCATTACATCTTTGTCAATAAATCCATGCTTTAATAAAAATGTCGAACCATCCTTTAGCTTTAATTTAAGAGAATTTTCACCAATAAATTTCCAAGTTCCGCAATCAACACCCTGACCATTTTCAAAAATATCTAACTCACCATTGGACTCGAATATATAAACACGCTTAATTTCAATTGAATCACCTATTGAAATCCAATTTTTATTTGCCAATAAGGTCTTATCATCTAGAAGCTTACTAGCTTTTTTAATTTGGGGTATTAAGTCCGCTATATATGTTTTCATGAATGTATAGAATTTAGTGTTTAAGTTAAATATTTCGATTTGCTGTTTTTTATTTTTAATTCAAATTTATTAATATTTATTGTCGATTTATATCTGCTCTTTTTGGAATTGTGAAAAAGAAACTGATGATAGAAGCACCAACATAAACGTCAAGGAAATTTTAATTTTGGTGTATTTGATTTTTTTATCATTAATTTTTGTTTGCTCTATATGATCCTTTACTTTATTGTATATTACCAAGGCCTGCTAACGGTTTGCGTGTAGGCGCATACCTGGAGGGTTGAGCTTACACACTATTGTCTGTAGTTTTGTCTGCGTACCATAAAATTATTTACTCGTAAATGATTTTGAAATTATAGCAATGTAGGGCGCAATTTCAGATTCTCTCCTTTTGGGATATTCAATATGCAAATCGCTTATAAAGCTGTTACCTGAAACTCGTTTCCAATAAACAATGTTTCCATTGTCCTTCTTTGTGCCACTTATTACAAACCAATTTCCTTTTTGTGTTTTATAGCTTATGTCTAGATCCGAATTTTTTAAACCTGCGTCATACAGATCTTTTATTGAGCTAAATTCAAATCGTGAACTTAACAATGAATGGAGCTGAATAATTTCAGAACCATCTTTTGTTTTAACGCTGTAATCACAATAATTAGGGCTTTTTTCGTCATACATTGGCTGTAACTTAAAGTCTGACGGTAAACTAACACTGAAACTACAAGGAGTGTGCGATATAAAACTTACTTGTGGTGTTTCATTTGCAGAAACGGTCTTTAAACTAATTCTCTCTCTCTCTTTTAAATTTAATTCTCGTTCTTTTAATGCAAGCTCTTTTTCTTTTAGCTCTAATTCTCTTTGCTCTGCTTCATTTTGTCCGCAAGAGATAAAAAATAGCGAACTGATTAAAATAGAAAACACATGTCGCATAATTATAATTTTGACATTAATTTTATAGTTGAGCCTCGTTAAAATTACAGCCAACTCATTTATACCTTCTAATCACCTCCAAAACCCTATTGCTCAATCCAACCGAAAACTACAACCTTCCCTTCTTTCGTCAAAGCATAAGTTTTCAACATAACCAATCTTGGAGCCATGAAATGTTCGAAGATTCTGAGAAGCCTAAACAGCCGAAGCCTCCCCTATTTCTGCTGCACATTTGTACACTGAAAATCTAACTACCCCTCACATTCCCAACACCGCCTCGAAGGCATCGTCGGCATCTTTGTGGATAAAGCTCGACTTGGTAAGCAGGTTCCGATACCCAACCCTATTCCAACAAGTCTGACCTTTATTGCCAATTTTAACTTCTGGAAACCTGATCACCTAGCAAACTTAACAACAGTTCTGATGTTTGAAATTAATCGTTTACCTACAATAACCAAATCCATGACATTTTTATTCCCCATAGTAGCCCTTATAATCTTAACATATAGCTGTTATAAACCATCAAATTCAAATAATGTCAATCGGCCCAAATGATTCCCAGCCAGATAAATTTTTCCGTTAAGCACCATCAAATCGTCTCTTCTATTGAGCGTAATTACATCTCCAAGATTAATTGCAGACCCTATTGGTTTTCCATTTTCGTCGACTTTCAATAAAATGTTTGTTTTACTACCTGAACTGGTTGTTTGCTCCCATAATAGTATGACTTTTTCGTCAATTTTTATTGTTTTTAAATGTCTTACACCTTGGTCTGCTGTGTTTTTAAAGTTGGTTAGCCAAACAATACCAATGTTTTCTTGAACAGTCCATCGACCGTCAAATGAATAGAATCCACCTTTTTCATTTATCCCATTCGAAAGGATTGGTTTCTCATCTTGGTTGAATGTCTTGCTAATTTTTACAAAGCCCACATTTCTTGGATCTTCAGAATTCCCAGCTCTGAAATTATCGATTGATTTACCTTCAGGAGAAGGCTCTCCGGTAAAAAAGATTAGATAACCATCGGAAACCTCAACAACACCGCCAATTTCTCCGTATGTACTATTATCATTCGACCATTTATAATATGTTTTACCCGACTTACTTATTTCAGTATACTTAGGGTATTTTGGCATTCCGGTCGAGTAGCTTGGTGTCGTACCGTGTTCGGTTTTAAAAGTATATACTACCTTGCTTGATTTAATTACAGTTTCTTCCTTAGATTTAAACTCATGAAAATGCACTCCCCTTGGATAATTATCTCCAAGATCTGCTCCAATAAATCCGTTGTTTGATGTTGTTAGATAGTTGTCGAATGAGTGACCAGATGTTTGCCCCAGGTTTTTAATCAATCGTAGCTCGGTAGATTCAAAAAGCAGTGCTGATCCTCCTTGATGATTAAGGCCATCTTTTTCTTCATGATATAGTCTTTCTATAAGCATTAATAATTGTCCGTTCTTACAGCGCATGGTATTCATGTATCTTTCGGTAACATAATATATATCTAGACTATTTTTATCAGTATTGTGAGACTTTGAAGCAATGTAAACACCTTCTTTGCTGTATTTGTAAAGCATAAATTTCAATCCCCCATCTGGCGATTCACTTGAGCCGTAACTTGTGGCATAGTAGATATTTCCTTTCTCATCGGTACAGGCAGAGAGTAACAATCCTTTGCCTGTGTTTTTTAAGGGAATTGTACTTTGTCCGGTAAAATCTGCTTTATAACTAGTCAATAAAATAACTTTATTGTTTTGGTCTTGCCATAAGCAGCCAATTTTTCCATTTGATAAATTCATGGTATAAAACCTTCTTATACCATACTCTCTTATTATTTCTGGAAGTACATTTTTGGGAGAGAATGAAAATGTGGTGATTTTTACATGCTCGTTTTTAAAAGCCTCAGACTTAGAAATTGTTTGCCCATTTATGGCAATAATATAAATTAGGAAAGCGGCAAGAAACAGTATCCTTTTTTTCATAATAGTGTTTTAAAAGTTCTTTAAATACAATCGTGATTTAAGTGATGCCTAACGTAGACGGGCTTTGCGTTCGGGCGGGTTGCGGAGCAAAAAACTATTACCCAGAACTGAACATGATACGTACCAAAAAGCTTCATTTTACATACTGAACCCACTTTTTACCAAACACCTGTCAGCGGTTCGTTGTTTTTTATTTGTCCAACTTTCCATCTTCTGTTAAAATTATTTCGCCGTACTTTTGAACTTCAAGCGTAATATCTGGTGAATTTTCTTCGCCCATTAAATTTCTATATATTTTGTAGGTAAAGTTATTGTTTATGAAAGTAATAACATTATTTCCTCCACTACCTTCAAATTCTAATTCACCGTTATCAATAATGATGTCGGGCTTTGAGGACTCGTCTTCACAAATTTTCCAAGAAGCATATCTGTATTTGTTATCCTTAAGTTCGTCAATTCTAATCAAAGAAGTTTTTGTCTTTATTTTGTATGTTGGATTTTCAAAAGTCTTTAATGAAATGTGAAGGTTTTCTTTTTCTTTTGCTATCAAATCACTCCTTAATTTTTTTTCAAAGGCGCTTTGATAATTTACAGCAGTTATTATTCCGTCAGAACTAGACATCCATATAACACCATCGTCTAACATAATTCCTCTCCAGCCTACTTCTGACCATTGTTCAATTTTTGAACTAGCGATTTTGTCAATAAGAATTTTGTCAAAAACTTCACTAAATCTCTTAATGAATTCCTTTTTATCTCTAATGCTTGGAATTGGATATTGCCTGTCTAATGGAAAGCTAATAATGTTTGATATTTTATCTACATTATTCGATTTGAATAATTCAATAGCATTTTTGATGATTTCTACTTTATCGACAGCAAGTTTTTCATTGTCATCAGGCTTCTCTTGTTTTAGAACTTTGACTTCTGTTTCAGCAGCCGATTTTTCAATTGATGATATTGTTGTTTTTGTTTCCGTTTGGTTACAGCCAAAAAGCAAAAGTGCAAATAGCAAAGTCATCAGTTTTACATGTTTCATTTTTTGTCTATTCTTTGTCGTGATAGTCGTCCTAAAATGCCCGCTAACGGTTTGCGTGCAGTCGATGTTGCCTTGTTTTGCGCCTGCGGCAAGGCTATGGCACTTGCATGCTGTTATGTGATGTTATTTAATAAGTTGGATACTTTTGTTCCCATTCACTATCGAATTTATCATATCCATTGCCCTTTACCTCTGTATGTAAGTCTGCTGCCACTTGTTTAATAGTTTGATAATTCGTTAAGTGGGTTATCCATCTATCTGGAATTGCTTTTTCACCATGTATTAAGCCTAAAATATTTCCAGTTAAAGCACCTGTACTGTCTGTATCACCACTATGATTAATTGCTAAGTTTAAAGCCTTTTCGAAATCATTTTCATAGCATAAACTGCAATACAAGCTTATTGCTAAAGCTTCTTCACCTACCCAACCTCCCCCAAGGATTTCTAACTGTTTATAGCTTGGCTTTTGCATGGCATGTAATTCAATAGCATTCTCTAC